>CACZNZ010000001.1 GCA_902782625.1 uncultured Lachnospiraceae bacterium
GGTATTATGTATTAATTTGTTTAAACCATGCTTAATAGTATTTTACATAATGATTGGGAGGTAACGTAGATGTTAACAAAAATGATTGATACTCTGAAGAAGAATCCACGTACGATCGTCTATACAGAGGGAACAGATTCCAGAATTCTTTCCTCAGCTGACAAGCTTACGAAGGAAGGCATCCTTGGTGTTATTCTTCTCGGTAATGTAGACGAAGTAAAAGAGGCAGCTAAGGCTGGCGGTTTTGATATTTCTGCATGTACGATCATCGATCCTGAGACCTATCCGGAGATGGATGCCATGGTAGAAGAGATGGTGAAACTCCGTAAAGGCAAGATGACAGAGGAGAAGGTTCGCAGTGCGTTAGCTCACAGTAATTATTTCGGAACCATGCTGGTTAAGATGGGCAAGGGTGACTGCCTCTTAGGTGGAGCAACATACTCTACTGCTGATACAGTAAGACCGGCACTTCAGCTGATCAAAACAAAACCAGGCAACAATATCGTTAGTTCCAGTTTCGTCCTGGTTCGCGGCGATGAGAGATATCTCTTCAGTGACTGTGCGATCAACATAGATCCTTCTGAAGATGATCTTGTTGAGATTGCTATTGAGTCCGCTAAGACTGCTAAGATTTTCGGTGTAGATCCGAAAGTTGCTATGCTTTCCTACTCCACACTCGGATCCGGCAAAGGACCTTCTGTAACAAAAGTTGCAAATGCTACTGCAAAAATCAGAGAGATTGCTCCGGATGTGCTGGTAGAAGGCGAGATTCAGTTTGATGCTTCCGTAGCTCCGGAAGTTGCTTCTATCAAAGCACCGGATTCACCGGTAGCAGGTCAGGCAAATGTATTCGTATTCCCGGATATCAATGCAGGTAATATCGGATATAAGATTGCATCCAGATTCGGTGGATTTGAAGCAGTTGGTCCTGTACTTCAGGGTCTCAACGCTCCGATCAATGATTTGAGCCGTGGATGTACAGCAGATGAAGTTTATAAGATGTCTATCGTTACAGCAGCACTCAGTGTACCTGAGGAGGAAGTTGTAGAAGAGACAGATCTTGAGGTTATTGTAAGAACTGTAATCGCTGCAATGAAAGCTTCAGGACAGATATAATCGTGTCGGATGCCGTGAGGCAGAAGATCCGGAAGTTGACTTGGATGACAAGAGCTATCGCTTTGCGGTAGCTCTTTCTTTTTACATTTGTTTCTGCTTCAAATATGATGACAGGGAACCGAGAGAAAGGCAGCATTGGGAAGGGGGGCTGCAGTCATGATGGATTTTCAGAAAGAATATCAATCAAAGCTATGTACACCTGATGAGGCGGTTAAAGTGATCAAAAGCGGTGACTGGATCGATTATACCAGTTCTGCCGGAAAACCTGTACTGTTAGATCAGGCATTGGCACGTAGAAGAGATGAGCTCTATGACGTCAAGATTCGAGGAAATCTGATAGACGGACCGATTGAGGTCGTAGAATGCGATGAATCTCAGGAACACTTTATCTATCACTCCTGGCACTGCTCCACCTATGAAAGAAAGCTATGCGACAGAGGCCTGTGTTACTATATTCCAATGGTCTTTCACAATAATGCAGCATATTATGAATTTTTTCTGGATGTCAATGTGGCCATGGTCTCTGTATCACCCATGGATAAACACGGATATTTTAATTACTCGGTGAATACTGGCGTGGCAGACCCTATTGTTCAGGATGCAGATATCGTGATCCTGGAAGTCAATGAACATATGCCGAAGATTCATGGCGGTTACGGGGAATGTATTCATGTTTCCGAGGTGGATTATATTGTAGAGGGAGAACATGACCCGTTACCGGAAAAGAAGAGATACCTGCCGACAGAGGTTGACAGGAAAATTGCTGCGAATCTGATACCATATATATGTGATGGAGCAACACTGCAGCTGGGTATCGGCAATATCCCGGAAGCGTTGGGGCAGCTGATTGCGGAATCAGATTTGAAAGATCTGGGAATGCATACGGAACTATGTACAGACGCATACCTCTATATGTATGAGGCGGGAAAGCTCACCAATAAAAAGAAAACGATCGATAAAGGAAAAGGCGTCTTTGGGGTTGCTATCGGATCAGGCAGACTGTATGACTGGCTGGATGATAATCACGGAGTGGCTGCCTACCCCTTGGAATATGTCAACAGACCTTATGTGATAGCACAGATTGATAACATGGTATCTATCAACGGCTGTGTGGCGGTTGATCTGTATGGCCAGGTCTCTTCTGAAAGTTTTGGGGCCAGGCAGATCAGCGGTACAGGGGGACAGCTGGATTTCCTGATCGGCGCATCTGCGTCCAAAGGCGGGAAGGCATTTCTTTGTATGAGTTCCACTTATCGGGATAAACAAGGTGAACTCCATTCCAGGGTCTTACCACAGTTTAATGGGGATATCATCACTTCACCAAGGAGCCAGGTGTATTTTCTGGCTACTGAATACGGAGTGATCAATCTGGAAGGCCGGTCAACCTGGGAACGGGCCGAGGCATTGATTTCGATTGCACATCCTGATTTTAAAGAGGAACTGGTCAAAGAAGCAGAAAAGCGCAAGATATGGAGAAGATCAAATCGAAGAATTTGAATGAATTTTAAAACATTATAAATTCATTTTTATAAATGTGAAAGTTGTGGTTTTGAAATTTAGATTTCCGGATTGAATATCCTGACGGAAAACAGGTATTTTATCCCCCTAAAAGTATGGACAAATATGTGTCATAAATAAAGTTCTAAGTGTTATATTTAAAACACAAAAAAAAATCCTGTATGGTATAATTTACATGTCGGATTATGGCTGTCAAGTCTATTATATTGGCAGATCCGTGAATAGATTTACAGGGATTAGGGGGTGCGTTATGAATATCGGAATACTGGAATATGATGAGATAGTAGCGTATCAGCTTAAAGAAATCATTGACGAAGTGTCTCACCGCAGCCATGTAACGATATGGAATCACGAGAATGACCTGAAGGAATCGATTAAAGATAATTGTTATTACAGGATTCTGTTTTTATCCCTTGAGAAGAATCCAATAGAGATTATTGAATATTCGAAAAGATTACAGGAACTGTTTGTGGATCTGAAGATTATTTATGTGACAGCATTGGATCCTGTAATATTTGAAGTATTCTCTTCGATGCCGATTTATGTTCTTGAAAAACCATTAAATCCGATGCACGTAAAAAGGGCTGTCCGAAAGGCAGTAAAAGAGCTTGGACGATCCAAGGATAAGAATTTTACCATTATTAACAGACAGGGGATTTTCACGATTCCATATAAAAACATCTACTATGTGGAAAGTGATAAAAGGAAGCTTAATATTTATGGGAAAAACGGATTGATCAAATCTATCAATCTTAAGATATCGGATTTTCTGAAATATGAACATGGGAATTATTTTTTGCAGTGCCATAAAAGCTATGCAGTAAATCTCATGCATATTTCCCAGATTGAAAAATACGAGATTATTCTGGAGAATCAGGCAGAACTGCCAATCAGTCAGTCAAGATACACAGAGACGAAAGCAGGTTATGTAGCCTTCCTGGACAATGAATAAGATAGTATTAGCGTTAGAAGAAAGGTATGTGTCATTTGTTTGGCACATACCTTTTCTTTTTTGTCAGTCTTCTAAAAAATTAATCCAGTCTTTGATCATTTCATCAATGTTCTCATAAAGTTTCTGTATCTGACGCTCGTCCGGATCGTCGACGAAAATTCCTCCGGTGCAAAGTACATTTCTTCCGGTCTTTTTGCAAAGGGTTTCCGCGACATAAGTGCACATCAGCCTGTCCGGATCCTCGACGGTACTGAGCACGGAAGATTGCGGGCCAGAATCGGGATCATTCCAGGAGTAGGTAGTGCATCCGATAAAGGGTTGTCCTTCAGCGGTCAGAAGAACATGGAGATCTTCTCCGATTTGTGTGATATCCATCTGAATGGATGTGAAAAGCAAGACTCTGTGGAATTTCATAATTTCCTCCTTCAATATTTCCTTCTATGAGTTTAGAACAAATCTCTGCACGAGTCAATAATTGTTACAGGTTTGTTAAAAATGTGTGCATTTTCTTTGAAGTTGTGTTATTGTAGAGATGGAGTTTTTTAAAAAATTGAAAAAAGGAGTTGTACTATGAAAAACTGCGGAAGTAAGCTGGTTCTAGCTTTGTTGCTTCTGGTTTTTGTTTTTGCGGGGAGTTGTCTGGTTCCTGCGAAAGTGTATGCCATGAAGCTGAACAAAACT
Source organism: uncultured Lachnospiraceae bacterium (assembly GCA_902782625.1). GTDB lineage: Bacteria > Bacillota > Clostridia > Lachnospirales > Lachnospiraceae > Anaerobutyricum. The sequence goes on from CACZNZ010000001.1 coordinate 4,268, forward strand.
GCTGTCGTGACAACTGATACACATAAGTATATCAGGCTCAGAGTGCAGGGAACGAAGCGAAAGGTAAAATGGTGTTCTTTTGATGAGAAGGTGGCTGAGGTCGATTCGAAAGGCCTTGTCCGGATCCGTAAAAAAGGCAATGCTGTCATTCGTGCCAGAGTGGGCGCCCGGAAAATGTATTGTATTGTTTCTGTGGTAAGTGAAGGGGCTTATCTTGCTGTCAAACAGGCTAAAAAGTACTATCGAGCAAGAAATATGCACTACAGCCAGGGAAACCGGATGGGGAAAACCTCTGCGGATTGCAGTTCCTATTGTGGAAGATGCTATCTGACGCAGGGCATGACGTTGGGGGGATCCTATAAATGGTGTAATACGGCGGCCGGGATGGCAGAGTATACATCGAAACATCATCAGGTTGTGTCAAACGGAAAACCGAGTGTCTCGAGTAAGATCCTTCTTCCAGGAGATCTTGTCTTTTACCGGAAAGGTCATAACGGAAGATACAAAAACATTTACCATGTGGAGATATTTACAGGATACGGCTGGAAAGGAAAGCATCTGGTGGGTTATACCATGTCTTCCATCACAGGACACTATCCATCCATTCTGAAGAGAGATTATATGTCCCGGAGGAGTCGTGTGTGCCAGGTTTCCAGACCTGCAAAATAAGAGAATACGGAATTGATGTTTCAGGGAGATGGTTGAAAAGATCATCTCCCTTTTTCGTGTCAGAGAGGGCAAAAAGTTATAAAAAGAAACCTACAAATCGAAGTATGAAGTATGATATACTACCATTGGATTATCAGATGTGTAGAAGGAGGAAAGGCCATGCCTAAATTTATAGATTTGAATAAGGTAGATGAAGAAGAGATTCCGATTCAGAAAAAAGCGAAACTCTCCGGAGATTTTATCTCCTACAAAGCACCGGATTCTGCTATGGAAGCCCTTGAAGATGACTTCCTTGATGCAATGGAGCCGGCTAAAAAGAGCATGACGATCTTTTTCCTGATCGATGTTTCCGGAAGTATGAAAGGAACAAAGATTGGATCTCTCAACAGCACGATGGAAGAGCTTCTGCCTTCTTTGATCGGCGTGGGTGAGGCGTCCACGGATGTAAAGATCGCAATTATGAAGTTTTCGACCAATGTGGAATGGGTTACACCGGAGCCGGTAAGAATTGAAGAGTACCAGTTCTGGAACCGCCTTGAGGCAGAAGGACTGACCTTCATGGGAGATGCTTTTTTGGAGTTGTCACGGAAACTGTCTAGATCTTCATTCTTAAGTTCTCCCTCCCTTTCTTTTGCCCCGGTCATCTTCCTTCTTTCAGACGGATCGCCTAACGATGACTGGAAAAAGGGACTGAAGGAACTGCAGCAGAACCGATGGTTCCAGCATGGGTTAAAGATTGCCCTGGGTATTGGATCGGAGGTCAACATGGAAGTTCTGCGGGAATTCACCGGTTGTGATGATCTTACAGTACAGGCGAAGAATGCAGAACAGCTCAGGGAACTGATCAAGCTGATGGCGGTAACGTCATCCCAGATCGGGAGCAGAAGTATGGCACTGGTCGATCATGGGAATACCGTAACGACCGGCGAGACGGTGGCCAAAGCTAAACAGAAGGCTCTCGTAGAAGAGATTCGTTCCGGCGCAAAAGATATTCTCGGGGAGTCCGTAGAACTGGATTCCGTTGATTTTGATGAAGGATGGTAAACAGCAGCATGAGAGAATTACAGATAGGGGAACGTGTCCCCGTGGAAGCCGGCGGGGAAGCGGTAGTTAATAAGGAACTTGGAAGAGGCGGGCAGGGTATCGTCTACCAGGTTCGATACAGAAACCGTGAGTACGCATTGAAGTGGTATTTTGTAAGCCGTATCAAAAATGTAGAGGCATTTCGGAATAATCTTCGGAGAAATATTGAAGAAGGAGCTCCTGAAGGAGGTAAACAGTTTATCTGGCCGCTCTATCTGACGAAACAGAAAAAAAACGGGGCCTTTGGGTATCTGATGCAGCTTGCTCCATGGGGATATGACTCATTTACAGATATTTATAATGGATATAAATGGGAAAAACCAAGAAGAAGAGGAGAGCCGGCCAGGAAAATCCAGGTCAGGTTTTCTTCGCTCGATGTGATGATCACGGCAGCTATTAATATCGTCAAGGCTTTCCGGGCACTGCATCTTACAGGAAAGAGCTATCAGGATCTCAATGACGGAGGGTTCTTCATTGACACAAAGACTGGAGATGTCCTGGTCTGTGATTGTGATAATGTAGCACCGGACGGGGATAATTTCGGTATCGGCGGTATGCCTGGATTTATGGCTCCCGAGGTTGTAAGAGGCACCTCCATGCCAAATGTACTGACAGACCGGTATTCTCTTGCCGTGGTCCTGTTTAAGCTGTTCTTCCGCGGCGATCCGCTTGAAGGACGCAAAGTACTCAAATGTGTCGTGATGACCGAAGAAAACGACCTGATCCATTACGGAAAGGATCCGGTATTCATCTACGATCCTGTCAATGACAGCAATCGACCGGTAAGAGGGGTACATGATAATGTAATCAGGCTGTGGAGCATTTATCCCGAATTTATCCGTGAAGCATTTACCATGTCATTTACCTATGGTATTCAGGAGCCGAATGCAAGGCTCATTGAAAAAAACTGGATCCAGATGCTGATCCAGCTGAAGTTGGATATTATTCATTGCGGATGCGGCAGGGTGGCATTCTCTTCTGTATTTGAACAGGAAGGGGCACATACACTGAAATGCCAGCTTTGCCAAAATACAATTTATACACTGGGCGTGAAAGATTATGAGCTGCCCCTTTATATGGGAGCCAATCTGTTTTCCTGTATCACGGACAAAGGGAGTGACGATTCCACAACAGTAACCGGCACTGTAATCGAGAACCGGCTCAAAAGAGGATTGTTCGGAATCAAAAATCTTTCCAAAAAACCATGGAAAGCGAAATTTCCTGATGAAAGCTGGCGTGAGGTAGGACCCGGAAAAGGGGTTCCGATCTGGAAAGGGCTTGCGATTGAGTTTGAGCCTGGACTGGAGGCGAAGATTCTGGTATGAAACGCTATGGTCTGAAAGATATTGTGGAAGAACATGAGGCACATTTTACAACGATGCAGGCGATGATAGACGGAGCTCTTGCCTTTGTGGCATTTTTTGAGAAGCTTCATCTGGCCGGACAGGTTTATGCATCGGTACGACCGGATGCATTTACCTTTGATATGAAAACCGGAGAAATGACCGTTGATGCAGAAGGCAGCATTGAAGAAGCCGGCGTCAAAACGATGGTAATCCGGGAAGAAGAGATTACAGA
>CACZNZ010000002.1 GCA_902782625.1 uncultured Lachnospiraceae bacterium
ATTATAATGATCTGTAATATAGAGATTTTTTAATTGCGTAGAAACTAAAGAAATGATGTAAAACAGATGAAGCAGAAACTTATTGGATTCGGAATATCACGTATGCTTTGTTGAGCAGCTTGGATAGTCAGTAAAACCGGGGGAGCATACATGCTCCCTCTTGCTCATTATCCGAAGATCGAAGACCATACATGCAGAGGAGGAGAATGTATGAGAAAACGTAAAACAAGTGTAGTGGGGATCATTCTGGCAGCCTTGATCGGAAATGTGTTCGGCACACAGGTTTCAGCGGCGGAAGCCAACTTCGTCAATCCGAAAGAAATGCTGGCAGACAGCGTCATTGTTACGATACCGCACGGATACTTTTACGATGAAAACTTTGAGCTCCTTTCACAGGAAGAACTCAGCAAGAAGAATACAGAGAATGAGACATACATTCTAAATGAAGATGATACGGTATCGATCATTACGACAGAGAAAGCTGCAAACGAGGCTAAAGCCCAATGGGAAGATTTTCTGAACATGTATTGGGATGCTCTTTTTGATGAAACCAGCGACTTTTATGAGGCGATGTTCACTGAGGGAACGATAAATAAAGATTATACGAGTTTTATCATCGTTGTGGATAAAGAGAAATTTGACAGCCAGGAATTTGCGAATTTTACTCTGCAGATAACATCCGGCAATCTGGTCAGGGGTTCTGAGCATTATCAGGCTTATTCCATGGTGCCGGTTGGGGAACGGCATATCAAGACCCTGTTCATTACAGAGGATGGAGAGGTCCTGTATAAGCATCCGGACGATGAGGAAGCTGAGTCAGAGGAAACAGCTGAGGAGACTAAGGAGACATCTGAGACAGCAGCCCCTGAGGAAGAAAACAACAATTTTGAATCCATTGATCTTGACTATGTTGCACTTGATGATGAGAACGTTACTTTAAAGTTTACATCCGTGAGCAGAGAAGTGTTTAATTCCGGTTATGACAGTGAATTTACAAACTACAAAATCAACTTTACATTAACAAATAAAAGTGACGAGTATACAGCAATAGTGACTGCTCTGGCAAACTGATTTTATGTGGGGTCTTATTCCGTCGATTTCGCTATTGACGGAGGGAGTACGCTGCCTGGTACAACTAACGACACGTCAAGTCTTAATGCATATCTGTATACACAGCCGGGCTTCTCCCAGGGGAATACGAAGGGGATCAAACATATTGAGAAATTGGAAGATCTGCTCCAGTTCTCAGGGGAGTTCCAGATTGAACTATATAAGACAGAGGGGAAGAAAACCTATATTCATAGCACATCCGTGCTTGATGTCTCTTTTCCGGCGATTGATTCTGTCCGGAATGAGGAGGAGAACCCGACGGAAGCGGAAAATGGTCATGTTACAAAAGTTAAGCAGATCATAGATGAAATAAACATATCAGAAGCTGATCCGCCGGAATTATTATATTTAAATAACCTGTATGATTCTTTAAGCGACGACGAGAAAAATAAGATTCCTGATAAGGAAAAAGTATATGAGGCGAATGATACACTGTTTGAATATTTCCTCAGCGAATATGATCGATTGAATGAACTCTTCGAAAAATCTGCGATCTCGACTTCAATAGAAACGAAGGACTTTGTTTCTGCAAGAAGAGAGACCTCGGAAGCATTATGTATTGCGAATGATCTTAAGCGGTTGGGCTTTACTTTTACTGAAGAACAATATGCCGAGCTGGAGGAAACCATTGGTACGATTGACGATTTTTGTTATCAAGACACCGGAATAGTCAAATTGGAATATATTGTTGGAAGAACATTCAGCCCGGATGAAATATCAGAAAGAGATGTAGATAAAGCTGCAAGCAGTGATTTTATCTCTGAGGATTGTTATTATTACGGTTATGGTTTCAGTCCTTCGGAGGATGGTCATGAATGCTTTGAACAATATCGTCAGTACTTGAATGATCATTTTTCATATGTTACTGAAGGTATTGATGAAAACGAGACTACATATTATCAGTTCAAAGATGATATGGGAAAAAATATATATGTAGCATATTCTTCTTTAATCGCTGGAGAATACAATCTGGGCTTTTTGACGATTGAGTTTGACAGGGATATTGTCGACAAAAAAACTCATTTCTTTTATGGTAATTCCCTGCTTGAGTGCGCTCCGATCAAGTATGCGGAAACCGAGGATGTCATTCATCTTGGACGTTATGAACAGGACGATGTTCCCTTAAATGGGCCGGAACCATTGAAGTGGATCGTACTGGATGAAAAGGAAGACGCTTTGCTGGTTATTTCCGAGAAGGTTTTAGACGCTCATCCTTACAGTAATGAACGAAAGGATACAACCTGGGAGACAAGTGAAAGCCGCAGCTGGCTGAACAGCAGTTTTATTGAAGCGGCATTTACAGAAGGAGAGCAGAAGTTGCTGATAAGCAGTAAGGTGCCGGCTGATGATAATCCGGGATACGGCACGTCTGCCGGAAATGAGACGGAGGACAGACTGTTCTATTTATCAGCAGCAGAAGCAATGAAGTATTACCCTGAATATGAGACCAGGATATGTAAACCGACACCTTATGCGTTAAGCGCGCTGTATCCTGATGAAGACGGGAATGTAGCATGGACCCTGAGGACACCTGGTGAACATCAGGATAATGTATGTATTATAGCTCGTAATCTTGGGGCTATCATGGGCATTGGGGATTATGAAGTAAGCCTGACCTCAGGTGGTAAGGGGATATATGTTGACGCTGATGGAGCCGGTGTACGTCCTGCCATGTGGATCAGCAAAGAGTATGCAGATGAAGATCTGGAAGTTGATGAAGAACAGTTTATTCCTGAGACAGAGGAAGCGGAGGAAGCAGAGGAAACAGAGGCTGCCTTTACAGATCCTACGGTATATACAGACGTCGAAACTGTCAGGGCAGCTCAGACTGCCTTGAACGAGGCTGGCTTTGACTGCGGCACACCGGACGGGCAGGCAGGGAATATGACGAAAGCTGCCGTGACAAAATACCAGGAAGCAAACGGACTGGAGGTCACAGGCAATATAGACGGAACCCTGCTGCACAGTCTTGGCCTGATGTGATACGTGAACGGATCAGACTACGCAGTATGTTGTGGATGAGAGAATTTAGAATACAGGGAACGAGTCTCTGAGTCAACGGGGACGGTTCTCCTGACTCATTTTCCGCGGAAAATGAGTCAGGAGAACCGTCCCCGTTGACTCAGTTGACTCCACTTTGCATCATTGGTGTAAGGCTAAGTTCTATTATTATTTACTTGTCCTTATATACAAGCGGGTATACAATGGTATTCGCCCCCAAGACAAAGTATTGGGCCAGGCCCATTTACCGGAAGGTTGTGTGAAGGAATGGATACTATTTATGTTGTGATGCCCGCCTACAATGAAGAGGCAAATATCGAGGAGACTGTCAGAGCCTGGTATGGGATCCTGGATGGAAAAGGTGCAGCTTCAAGGCTTGTGATCGCAGACAGTGGAAGCAAGGATCGGACACATGAGATCCTTCTGAGTCTGCAAAAGGATTATCCCAAACTTGAGATTCTGGAGAACACGGAAAAGCAGCACGGTCCGAAAGTGATCGCGCTGTATGATCATGCGATAAAAAACGGGATAGATTATATTTTTCAGACCGATTCGGATGGGCAGACAAACCCGGAAGAATTTGAGCGGTTCTGGAAATTACGGAAAAAATATGACGGAATATTCGGACTGAGGAATGAGCGGGGAGACGGAAAGGCAAGAGCATTTGTTGAGCGTGTTGTATGCGCCATTCTGAGGATGTATTTCGGGGTAAAGATACCTGACGCGAATGCACCTTTCAGGTTGATGAGAACAGAAACTGTTGAGAAGTACCTCTATAAGATGAAGCCGGATTATAATCTGCCCAACATCATGATGACGACATATTTTGTCTATTACCACGAGAAGACCAAATTCATTCCCATTTCATTCAGACCACGGCAGGGAGGCGTGAATTCGATCAATATTCCGAAGATCGTCAGGATCGGATGGAAAGCGCTCGGGGACTTCAGGGAATTAAAAAAGGGGATGAAATAAGATGCAGGACCTTTACAGGAAATATAAGGATGTGATTCCCTATATGTTCTTTGGTGTATGTACGACTCTTGTGAACATTGCTGTTTACTGGTTTTGTGCCCATGTCTGCGGGATCGGAGTCATGCCCGGGACGATCATTGCATGGGTCGCCGCAGTTCTCTTTGCTTACCTGACAAATCGGAAATGGGTATTTCACAGCGAAGCAAAAGGAACGAGGGATATCCTGAAAGAGATATCGGCTTTCTTTGGGTGCAGGCTTGCTACCGGCGTGGTCGACTGGCTGATGATGTTCCTGTTTGTGGATTGCTGGCACTTTAACGATGTTCTGATCAAAATAATCGCAAATGTGGTCGTGATTATTCTGAACTATATAGCCAGCAAGTGGCTGATCTTTAGAAAATGAGGAAATGATGGATGGGTAAAGGAAAGGGAAAATACCTGATTGCTGTTATTGTTACAGTCATACTATACGTGGCAGCATTCCTGCATTCCAATACGAGACTAACATATCTCGAATACACCACAGTCAATGAAAGCTACGATACATTTATCGCTCTGGGTACGAATGAAGACGAGCTGAGGCAGGAATTTGTCATGCCTTATGAGATCTTCGACTCTGTTTCTGTCAAGATCGGGACCTTTGGCCGGGATAATAATTCCACATGGCAGTTCTCGCTGCTGGATGCATCAGGGAATGTCCTGTACGAGGATACATTTAATGCCAGCAAACTTGAAGATACTGCTTATTACAGGAGTAAAACTGATCGAAAGATCAAAGTGACAAAAGGAGATACATATTATTTTTCTATTAAAGCAAAGGACGTAATTGCTTTATCAAGCCTTGCTTTTTATGTGTCGACCGGAAACAATGGTGGG
>CACZNZ010000003.1 GCA_902782625.1 uncultured Lachnospiraceae bacterium
GGTAAATCCACCTTCTTACGGTGCCTTAACAAACTCGAGGAGAGCACGGCGGGAACTATTATAATCGACGGTGTGGATATTACGGAAAAGAAAGTGAACATCAATAAAGTGCGTGAGAATATCGGTATGGTATTCCAGCATTTTAATCTCTTTAATAATCTGAATGTCATGGAGAATATGACGCTTGCGCCGATAGAACTTAAAAAATGTTCTCCGGAAGAGGCCGAAGAGCGTGCCAATAACATGCTCAGGAAAGTCGGACTGGAAGATAAATCGCAGAGTTATCCGAACCAGCTTTCCGGCGGTCAGAAACAGCGTGTGGCCATCGCAAGAGCCCTGTGTATGCAGCCGGACATCATGCTTTTTGATGAGCCGACATCCGCACTGGATCCTGAGATGGTTGGAGAGGTTCTTAAAGTTATGAAAGATCTTGCGGCAGAAGGTATGACCATGGTCGTTGTGACACATGAGATTGGATTTGCCAGAGAAGTGGCAGACAGGATTCTGTTCATGGACGGCGGTTATATTGTAGAAGAGGGAACGCCGGAAGAGATTCTTTCCAATCCGAAAGAGCCAAGAACCATTGATTTCCTGAATAAGGTATTATAGGAGAATTATATGAAAAACATCATTACGATCAGCAGACCTTTTGGTGCCGGAGGCGGGCAGATCGGCAGAGCGGTTGCAGAACGCCTGGGTTACTATTACTGTGACAGGGATATTATTGTTCAGTCCGCTATGAAATCATCCCATCTGGATCCGGAATATTTCCGCGAATATGATGAGAAAGTACCGATGAGCCTTGGCTTTGGCCAGAGCCTTTTTGATTTTTATAACAGACCGATATCGGATAAGATCTATGAGGCACAAAAGAAGGCAATACTTGCCATCGGAGAACAGAGAAACTGCGTGATCGTCGGGAGAAACTCCCATTTCATTTTAAAAGAATTCGATCATTCACTGCATGTGTTTATCACGGCTGATGAATTCTTCCGTGTCCGGAATCTGAAAACGAGGATGCCTGACAGTTCAGAGCAGGAGATCAAAGAGAAGATCCGCTCCGTAGACAAGGCAAGGAAAAAAGCCTGCTCACACTATACCCATACGATTTTCGGCGATGCATCTCAATATGATATGTGTCTGAAGAGTTCCTCTTTTGGGATTGACAGATGTGTTGATATTATCTGTGAGGTTGCTCAGGCGGATTAGCAAGGAGAAATACAATGATTTATGCCCCCGATGAAAAATACGAAAGGTTATTGGAATACCTGAAAGAACTTGGCAGTGTGGCGGTTGCATTTTCAAGTGGTGTGGATTCGACACTTTTATTAAAAGCTTCTCAGGAGGCTTTGGGAGAAAATGTGCTCGCGCTCACTGCAAAATCCTGTTCTTTCCCTGGAAGGGAACTTCGGGAGGCTGAAGAATTCTGCAAAAATGAGGGTATCCGCCATATCATCGTTGAATCGGAGGAACTTGCGATCGAAGGCTTTCGCAATAATCCGGTGAACCGGTGCTATCTATGTAAAAGAGAACTGTTTGAGAGATTCTTAAAGACGGCACAGGAGAATGGAATAGAGCATGTGATAGAGGGCTCGAATGTGGATGATGACGGGGATTACCGGCCCGGTCATCAGGCCATCAGGGAACTTGGCATCAAGAGTCCGTTAAGGCATGTCGGCCTGACCAAGAAAGAGATTCGGGAACTTTCCAGACAAAAAGGCCTTTCTACATGGGATAAACAGTCGTTTGCATGCCTGGCTTCCAGATTTGTCTATGGGGAGACCATCAGCGAAGAAAAACTGGCGATGGTTGACCGGGCAGAGCAGCTGCTTTTGGATATGGGATTTTATCAGCTTCGTGTCCGTATTCACGGGGATATGGCCAGGATTGAAGTCCTGCCGGATGAATTTTCAAAGCTTCTGGCATGCCGCATCGAAGTAGTACGCCGGCTTAAGGAATATGGATTTACTTATGTGACCATGGATCTTCAGGGCTATCGGACAGGAAGTATGAATGAAGTTCTGAGAGCCTGATCATCATGCAGGGAGGGAAGTATTGTGGAGACAAGGGAAGTTCTTGAGAAATTCAAAAACGGAGAGATGTCTCTGACCGAAGCGGAAAACTTTTTCAGGAAAGCCCCCTATGAGGAAATAGGAGGATATGCCAAACTGGATACACATCGGGAGATCCGCTCGGGATTTCCTGAAGTCATTTTCTGCAGTGGCAAGCCGGATGAGTATCTCAAAGAGATTTATTTGAAAATGTACGATGTAAACGGAGAAGTTTTCGGAACCCGGGCAACGGCAGAACAATATGCCCTGATTGCGGAGGTGATTCCGGAGATTGAATATGATCCGGTATCGCACATTTTAAAATATGAAAAAAAGGATAAAGAAAGAAAAGGGCTGATTGCGGTCTGTTCAGCAGGAACAGCGGATATTCCTGTAGCGGAGGAAGCTGCCTGTACGGCAGAGTATTTCGGCTCAAAGGTGGAAAGAATCTATGATGCGGGGGTATCAGGGATTCATCGGCTCTTATCTCATACGGATGTAATTCAGCAGGCGAATTGTGTGA
>CACZNZ010000004.1 GCA_902782625.1 uncultured Lachnospiraceae bacterium
GTAATTGCTCTTGTTGTGCTGATCGTAGGTTTTGCTGTTTACGGGAAGTTTGTAGAAAATGTATTCGGTCCGGACGACCGGGAAACGCCGGCCATTGCAATCAATGACGGTGTGGACTGTGTACCCATGAAGCCGTGGCGGGCTTTCCTTGTGCAGCTGTTGAACATCGCAGGCACCGGACCAATCTTTGGTGCGCTGATGGGTGCCTGTTTTGGCCCTGTTGTCTTTTTGTGGATTGTGTTTGGATCTATCCTGGGTGGTGCGGTGCATGACTATATGAGTGGCATGATTTCCTGTCGGAACAATGGCCAGTCCATTGCAGAACTGTCCGGTATTTATCTGGGTAATACAGCAAAGTGGATCATGCGTGTATTCTCAGTCGTTTTGCTGATATTGACTGGTACGGTTTTTGTAAACAGTCCTGCAGCATTGATTGCCCGTCTGACACCGGCTATGTTTGGTGAAACATTTTGGATTGTAGTAATCTTACTCTACTATGTACTGGCAACGCTGCTGCCGATTGATAAGCTGATTGGTAAACTGTATCCTGTCTTTGGTATTATTTTGATCATCATGGCGGTGAGTGTACTCGGAGGCATTGTGATCGGCGGCTATACAATTCCTGAAGTAACTTTTGCAGATCTGCATCCTGAAAAACTTCCGGTTTGGCCGTTCATGTTCATTACGGTAGCTTGTGGTGCGATTTCCGGCTTTCATGCAACGCAATCGCCGATGATCGCCAAATGTATCACCAGCGAGAAATACGGAAGGCCCATCTTTTACGGTGCGATGATTGCAGAATCTGTGATAGCTCTCATCTGGGCTGCAGCAGGTGTGGCATTTTACGGTACAACAGAAGTGCTCAACAACGCGATTTCCACATTAGGTCAGTCCGGAACGGTATATGACATTTCTACTACCATGCTGGGCGCTGTCGGTGGCGCGCTGGCAGTGGTGGGCGTGGTGGCCTGTCCTATCACTTCCGGAGATACTGCATTCAGAAGTGCCCGCCTTATTCTGGCAGAGATTACTCATCTTGACCAGAAGGAAACGAAAAACCGTCTGATCATCACATTGCCCCTGCTTTCGGTAGGTGCACTGCTGACACAGCTGGACTTCAACGTTCTTTGGCGGTACTTTTCCTGGAGCAACCAGACACTGGCGATGATTTCCCTGTGGGTAGCGACAGCGTATCTTGTGAAAGAGAGCAAATATCATTTCGGTTCGTTGCTGACTGCATTGCCGGCTTCCTTTATGTCGGCAGTCAGTTTGACCTATATCTTAATGGCACAGGAAGGCTTTAAACTTTCAGCAAAAATAGCATATCCTGCAGGAGTTGTCTTTGCCGCTGTTCTGTTTTGTGCTTATTTGATAAGGAGGAAGAGATATGTCTAAAGTATTACTGATCAATGGAAGTCCCAGGGCAAAAGGATGTACCGCGACTGCGCTCGAAGAGATGATTCCGGTACTTAACAAAGCGGGGATAGAAACGAATCTGATTCAAGTCGGAAATAAAGATATCCGTGGCTGTATCGCATGCGGCAGATGTGAAAAACTGGGGAAATGTGTCTTTGATGATCTGGTAAATGAAGTTGCCCCCCTGTTTGAAGAGGCGGATGGCATCGTAGTAGGAAGCCCTGTTTATTATGGCTCTCCCAATGGTACACTGCTTGCATTTTTGGACAGACTGTTTTACAGCACACCTTTCTCAAAACATATGAAAGTCGGCGCAGCTGTTGTCAGCTGTAGGAGAGGAGGAAACACAGCTTCCTTTGATGCACTGAATAAGTATTTTACGATATCGGCTATGCCTGTGGCATCAAGTACCTATTGGAATCAGGTGCATGGATTTACGGCAGAAGATGTGAAAAAAGATCTGGAAGGACTTCAGACGATGCGCAATCTTGCAGCGAACATGGCATTTATGATACAGGCCATCGCCGATGCAAAAGATAAATACGGTCTTCCTCCGATAGAACAAAGCTTCTTTACAAGCTTCCCGGATGGGAAATAGTGATGGGAGGATGAATATGGCGAAGAAAAAAGTAGGTGCTTTGATCAAAGAAGCAAGAACCAATGCAGGATTAACGCAGGAACAGCTTGCAAAAAAAGTTGACGGTGTTACCGCTGCCGATATCAGTAAAGCAGAACGAGGAGAAAAGGAGCTGACACAGGCTGCCTTGAAACAGATTGCTAAAGCGACAGGGGTAACACAGTCTTCATTACTCGAAGCAGCCAAGGGCGGAAGTACTGCTTCTCAGGCAGCTGCCGGAAAGAGTGCATCGACCTCCATGAAGGTAAGTGCGGCTGAGAAAAAACTGATCGAACTGTATCGTAAAGCAGACGCAGATACCAAAAAATCTGTCATGAAACTTCTGAAAGGAGAAAAAAACGATACAGGCGATATGCTGAATACACTATTAGGTACTGCGGTAGAGATGCTGTCAAAGAAGTAAGAAGAGAGTAAAGTATGAAAAGACTTTTATTATTCCTGGTTTTGCTGTGCAGCCTTTCTGTTCCTGTCAGGGCTGCAAAGATTGTGAATACCAAAAAACAAAAATATAATTATAAAGAGTATACCCACGATATCAGACAACTTCAGAAAAAGTATCCGGATATCTTGCACTATGAGGTGATAGGAACTTCGGTTGATCAGAGAAAGATCTATGATATTGTTCTGGGTAACCCTGCAGCAAAGAAACATATGATGGTCATCTCCAATCTTCATGCAAGAGAGTATATGACGACGCAGCTGTCTATGGCACAGATTGAATATCTCTGCAGGAATTATCATAAAAAGATCGGGAAAGAAAAAGTGAAAAAAACACTTTCCAAAGTTGCGATTCATTTTATTCCGGCTGCCAATCCAGACGGTACGGCTATCAGTCAATATGGATTTCATGTCATTCGTAATGTCAAATGGAGAAAACGACTGAGGAAAATGCCGGGCAGCTCAAAAACATGGAAATCCAATGGAAGAGGCGTGGATCTGAACAGGAACTGGTCCATTGCATGGAAAAGGGCCGGACGGAGAAGCTCGGCCGGATATCGTGGTCCGAAAGCTGAAAGTGAACCTGAAGTAAAAGCCATCCTAAGGCAGATGAAAAACATTGAAAAACAAGGCAAGATTATCGGCATTGTCAACTATCACTCCATGGGTTCAATCATCTATGGAAGATGTGCCAGACAGGCAAAAGGGAAGGTGAAACGCCAGACAAGAAAAATGTATAAGCTGGCGCAGAAACTGACCGGATATCATCTGATGCCTACACAACAGATTGTTAATTCGAGAGGGTGCTCGAGGGAGTATTTCCTTTATAAAAGAAATATCCCAAGCATTACTTTGGAAATCGGAACAAGCGCAAGCCCTGTTCCTGTGTCACAGTTTCCTTCAGTCTGGAGGAAAAATAAAAACATACCGATTCGGGAGGCACAGATCTTGTATTAATAAAAGCTCGCAGAAATGCGAGTTTTTTTTATTTTTGAGGAATGATCCATGAAAAAATGATACAGAAAAAATTGTTGAAATAAAAATTATAAAAACAAATAAATTTTCGAAATAACAGTTGACAAACAAAATAGTTGTTGATATAATAACGTCAACAGTTGAAACAACAGCTTATACAAGTAAATTTGAACATTTTATTATCGACATAAAACATGCGGTATATTATAATGAAAGGAAGGAAACGATATGAAAGCAAAAGCAGTCAGACTTCATGCAGCTAATGATCTTCGCCTTGATGAATTTGAGCTTCCAGAGATTAAGGATGATGAGATTCTAGTTAAGGTGGTATCCGACAGTGTATGTATGTCTACATACAAATGTGCGATCCTCGGTGTGAATCATAAGAGAGTCCACGAAGATGTAGCCGAGCATCCGGCAATCATGGGACATGAGATGGCAGGGGATATCGTAAAAGTCGGAAAGAAGTATCAGGATCAGTTCAAACCCGGTATGAAATTCACTCTTCAGCCGGCATTGAATTACAAGGGCACGATGTGGAGCCCTGGATACTCCTATGAATTCTTTGGCGGGAATACAACTTACTGCATCATTCCTCCAGAGGTAATGGAACTTGGATGTATGCTGGAGTACAAAGGCCGTGCATATTATGAGGCATCTCTGGCAGAGCCTTTCTCCTGCAGCGTAGGAGCTTTCCACGCAGCTTATCACACAAAGATGGGTGTGTACACACATGAGATGGGAATCCGCGAAGGCGGGAAACTTGCGATCATGGCAGGTGCAGGTCCTATGGGACTTGGAGCATTAAGCTATGCAATGAATTGTGACAGACGCCCGGGCATGATTGCTGTAACAGATGTTAATCAGGACAGACTCGATCGTGCGGTAGAGCTTTTCCCGATAGAGGAAGCAGCCGAAAAGGGTATCGAACTTCATTTTGTCAACACCGGCAACATGGAGGATCCGGTTGCAGAGCTTCGTGCACTGACAGGTGGAACGGGATTTGATGATGTTCTCTGTTATGCACCGGTAGCAGCAGTCATCGAGCAGTCAAGTGGAGTGCTGGGCCGGGATGGCTGTCTGAACTTCTTTGCAGGACCTACAGATACTTCCTTTAGTGCAAAAATGAATTTCTATGATGTGCACTATAATTCCACACATGTCATGGGAACGACCGGCGGTAATACAGCAGATATGATCGAGTGTCTTGATCTTACCGCAGAAGGAAGAATCAATCCTGCTGTTATGGTTACCCATATCGGCGGATTGGACGCAGCTGCAGAGACTATTCTGGATCTTCCGAAGATCCCAGGTGGAAAGAAACTGATCTATAATCATCTGAATATGCCGCTGATCGCTCTGACCGACCTCAGAGAAAAAGGCGCAGAGGATGAAAGATATATTGCTCTTGCTGATATCGTTGATGCGCACAACGGACTTTGGTGTCCAGAGGCAGAAGAGTACCTTCTGGCTAACTTTATCAGTGAATAACGGCCGGGACGAAACCCCTTCCAGGGTTTTGGACTGGTCTTGGAAGGAGCGTCATATGGATTCAGTTGACAGCAGGAGAAATGCGATTGCCGCATTTATCAATGAACACGGAGAGATCACATTTGCACAGCTCAAAAAAGAGTTTTCCGGTGTTTCGGACATGACACTTCGTACAGATCTTAAGTTTCTGGATGAGCACAAGCGTATCGTCAGGATACATGGCGGAGCGAAATCAGTAGAAGTGGCAGTCGGAACAGATGATTATCTGGGAAGACGGAGCGTAAGAAATGTGGAGGCAAAAAAGATCATTGCTGATAAAGCTATCACTATGATCAGACCGGGAACGGATATCTATCTGGATTCCGGAAGCACCACGACTATGCTGGCTGCAAGAATGCCGGATCAGGCAAACCTGATCGTGACGGGAAGTATCAGCTGCGCTATGGAGCTTTCGAAGTTGTCCCAGCCGAAGGTTTTGATTCCGGGAGGCATGCTGAACAGATACAGCATGAGTATATGTGGAATAGAAGGGATATCCGAATTGGCACAGATGAATTTTGACTATGCTTTTATGGGTGTAACCACATGGAGTGAAGAGACCGGATTTGCCTGCAATGTGCAAAATGAAGCTGAATTGAAGAGAACGGTGATGAAAAGAGCCGTCAAAACAGTCATGCTGATGGATTCCACAAAAGTGGGAGGGCGGAGTACATTTTCTTTTGGTTCTCTTCATGATGTGGACGTGGTGATCTCAGACGGGAACCTGCCCAAGTCATTTCTGCAAGCCTGTAAAGAACAGGGTGTTGAAGTGCATTAATTGAATCTGTAACGGAGTCGTTATCATATATCAGTCCTGTATAAACTGTAGAAGTTCAAGGTATTTCAGTTTAAGGAGGAGAGTATGAAAAACGGACTTCAGAAATTCGGAAAGTTTTTATCTTCAATGGTAATGCCGAACATCGGTGCATTCATTGCATGGGGATTTATCACGGCATTATTCATTCCGGACGGCTGGCTGCCGAATGAGCAGCTTGCTTCCATTCAGCCATACATGCTGACTTATCTGCTTCCTGTTCTGATCGCTTATACCGGCGGTAGAATGGTAGGCGGCGACAGAGGCGGCGTGATTGGTGCAATCGCTGTCATGGGCTGTATCGCCGGTGTCGGTGGAACAGAAGGTCAGCCTATGCTGATGGGTGCCATGGTAATGGGACCTTTTGCAGGCTGGATCATCAAGAAATTTGACAAGTTCATGGAAACCAGAATGCCTGCAGGATTTGAGATGCTGATCAACAACTTCTCCGTTGGTATCATTGGAATGTTGATCGCTATTCTCGGATTCTATGTAATCGGGCCGTTTATGACAGCAATCCTTGCAGTACTTACCGCAGGTGTTGATGTTCTCATCAAACATAATCTGCTTCCATTGTCAGCAATCTTTATTGAGCCTGCCAAGGTATTGTTCCTGAACAATGCAATCAATCATGGTATCTTTACACCGATTGGTGCTGAGCAGGTAAAAACAGCAGGACAGTCTATCATGTATATGCTTGAGGCAAACCCTGGTCCCGGACTTGGTGTCTTATTAGCATACTGGGCGTTCTCCAAAGACAAAGCAACCAGAGATTCCGCACCTGGAGCGATCATCATTCACTTCCTCGGCGGTATCCACGAAATTTATTTCCCATATGTATTGATGAATCCGGTAGTAATCATTGCTCCAATCGTTGGTAACATCTGTGCAATCACATGGTTCTCCCTTACTGGATGCGGTCTGAAGGGACCTTCTTCCCCAGGATCAATCATCGCTTTCCTTGCTATGGCTCCGAAGGATAAGATTCTTCTTGTCATCATTGGTGTTTTGATTGCCGCAGCGGTTTCCTTTGTAATTGCCTCCGTAATCATCCGCGCTACCAGCAGCAGTGTTTCTATCGAGGATGCACAGGGTCAGGTAGCTGATATGAAAGCACAGGCAAAAGGCGCATCAGCTGTAACGGATGCAGAAGCAGTCAGAAAAGTCATCTTTGCATGTGATGCAGGTATGGGATCTTCCGCAATGGGAGCTACCAAGTTCCGCAACAGAATCAAAGCAATGAGACCTGATATTACGGTTACCAATACATCTGTAGACAATATCCCTGCAGACTGTGATATCGCTGTAGTTCAGACTACATTGCAGGACAGAGCGAAAAAATCCGCTCCTCAGGCTCAACTTGTTACAATCGGTAACTTCCTGAATGATCCGGCTCTTGACGCATTGTATGTACAGCTTACTACACTCGATGCACCTGCTGAGGCACAGACGGATGATGCAGAAGAAGCAGTCGAAAGTGCAGGAAAAGCAGTGAAGAAAGATGTAATCGTAAGAGAGAGCATTAAATTAAACCAGCCTTCCGTAACCAAGGAAGAAGCAATCCGACGTGCCGGCGAACTGCTGGTAGAGCGTGGATGCGTAGAACCGCAGTATGTGGATGCTATGCTTGAGAGAGAAAAACTTGTCAGCACCTATATGGGTATGGGAATCGCCATTCCTCATGGTACAGCACAGGCGAAGGGAACTGTAAAGAAGACCGCCATCACGATGGTTCAGTATCCGGACGGTGTAGACTTCGGTGATGAAAAGGCTCAGCTTGTCTTTGGTATTGCCGGAATCGGTGACGAGCATCTTGATCTCTTAGGAAAGATTGCAGAATGCCTGGATAATCCGGAGGATCTTGAAAAAATGAAGACAACTGATGATGTCGATTGGATCCTCAGTATACTTTCATAAAACAGACTTTCATGAAAAGATTTTCATAAAGTAATATCCTAAAAAAGAGAGTGAAGCAGTTTTTAAAACTGTGACACTCTCTTTTTATATGATTTTATATTCTATTTTGCAGGGGTCTGTTCTGGTGGACATTGCCTGTTTCCCTGATTCGGTCCATTTCTCCGACTGTTTCCATGATCATGTGGACCGAAGGCGCTTTTCTGTTTTTTGTGCATCTGGATCTGTGCAGTAGATTGAACTGGGTTTGATTTGGGGATGCATACGCCGATTCCGAATCCGGTAAACACCAGAATAAAACACATAATGCCTTTTCTTAAGTTGTTTTCAGATATCATTTTTTTCCTCCATTTCATTGAATGTATTTATCTTATAATCAATTTGTGAATATCATGTGGAGAGATCATCATCATTTTGTGAACAGTTCTGCATCATGGTCCGCTTGCATTCCATGTGAAAATATCGTAAAATAATGAGTAGAATAACAGTTGCAGACAAGGAGATAAATAGCATGAACAGTATTTTTCACAGAACAAGTATACGTGCATTTGAAGGTAAAGAAGTGGAGATGGAGAAGATCACTCAGCTTTTGAAAGCTGCGATGGCGGCACCTTCAGCAGGGAATCAGCAGCCCTGGGAGTTTTTTGTCGTGAAGGATCCGCAGATCAAAGCCGGACTTGCAGCTTCAAGTCCTTATGCGGGATGTGCTGCCGGAGCACCGATCGTTATCGTACCCTGCTGCCGTGCAGAAGCTGTTTTTCCGGAGTGTGTTCCGCTTGATCTTTCTGCAGCGACAGAGAATATTCTCCTGGAAGCAGATGAACTGGGCCTTGGCGCTGTCTGGCTGGGCATTGCTCCGCTTGAAGACAGAATGAACGCGGTAAAGAAGGTTCTTGGTCTTCCTGACAGCCTTGTTCCGTTTGCGCTGATCCCGGTGGGATATCCGAAGACGGTTCGCCCTCAGCAGGACCGTTATGATGAATCCAGGGTACATATTGTGTAATACGTTTACAAAGAATGAAAGATCTTCCGACGCCGTTTTTTCGGGGGATCTTTTTTCAATCAGACGTCTGTCAGATTTTATTATGAGGAGTAGGAGAGAATTATGGCACATCCATTAATTAATCAGGAGTTTTATGAAGCAATTGTCCACTTTGAAGAGTCTGAGGAAGCTCAGGAACTGTATTATAAAGTGATGGATACAGAAGTCGAACGCCGAGGGAAGAAGGATACGGTAAGAAGGCAGATCCTCAAAGCCTATGCTATGCTTTTCTGTGATGACCTGGGGGCAGTACCCGGACAGATCGCCGGACCGGATGAGGTAGAAGCTACTGCAGACCGTCTGTATATCGGAAGTATGGGATTTGACTCCAAACACTGGTATCGTATGCCGCATCATTTTCCCGTAATTGATGAGGATAATTACGATCGGTTTGCTGCGCTGGTCATTGCCGATCTCAATGTTGGTCCGTTGAGAGATGCCGCAGTAAATGGTGGAGATATGCTTTTGGTAGGAGAGCTTGATCCTTTGCATATGACGAAAGAACAGAGAGAAAACCAGAAGGTTCGTGTGATAGAAATCAAAGGGGGATTATCATGACAATTCTTACTGTACACGATAAAAAGCGACCCCACCAGGAACTGCAGGAACTACTGGAAGGTCTGATACCGGATGCAGAACTGCTGAGTTTTGATGGTAGTCTGGAAGCACTGGCTGCAGCCAGAAAAAAAGAGATAGATATTGCTTTTTTAAAGACAGATATGCCTGAACTTGGCGGAATTGATCTGGGGCAGTATCTGATCGATCTTTACCCTCTTGTCAATATTATCTATCTGGCCAAATCAAAAAGCCTTGGATATGATGCGATGAGTCAGCATGCAAGCGGATATCTGCTGACACCAATCACCGTCAAAGGTGTCAAGAGAGAGCTTGAAGATCTGAGACATCCGGCACTTGAGAAAAATCATAAGCGTGTCTATGCACAGACCTTTGGTAATTTTGACCTGTTTGTGGATGGCAAACCGGTTGACTTTAAATACTCCAGAACAAAAGAGATGTTTGCACTTCTTGTCAATAACCGGGGTGCGCAGACGACGAATGGAGAGATTATCGCATCTCTTTGGGAAGATGAGGGAAGCCCTGAAAAGAAATCCTCCTATCTGAGCAATCTGCGACAGGATCTTCAGAATACTTTTAACAGATTGAAGCTCTCGGGTATCATTGTTAAGCAGAGGGGCAGTATGGCGATTGCAGTTGACAAGATCGAATGCGATCTCTATGACTGGCTTCAGAAGAAACAGGAGTCCAAATATAACTATCTGGGCGAATATATGAATCAATACAGCTGGGGAGAATATCTCCATGCCGAACTAGATGAGATCAGCTATTCGATGGAAGAAGACTGGTAATATAAGAGTTCCCGCTATGGCTTTGAAAGCACATAGCGGGAAACTCTGTTTTCTCTATTTCACTTTTACTTTGAAGGTCACTGTTTTTATCGCAGAAGCTTTGTAATTGTTGTCTCCTGATGCTTTGACTTTGACCTTCACTTTGTAGGTGCCTTTCTTAAGCCCACGCTTGATCGTCACTTTGCCGGTCGTCTTGTTGATCGTGAAATATTTCTTAAACGATTTGCTGCCTTTTTTTGCAGAGGAAAGGGTATAAGTTTTCCTATCATTCAGCTTGTTCGTGAACTGGATCACTTTGGTGACTGCCAGCTTCTGTGCTGTTTTCTTCAGCTTAATGAACTTGACATTTGCGGTTTTGGGGCTGACCTTCAATGGATTGGCAGCTTTATTTATCACGAAAGTAATCTTTTTGTCTGCCGTTGTTCCGTCAGACCATACGAAAGTTTGCGGGCCGAAGTCTCCCCAAAGACAGGCTGTGGCTGTATATCGTCCGGCATTCGTTGCTTTATAATCGTAGACATCACATCCATAGGGATTAATGAGATTGCTCTTTGCTGATGCAAGTAGTCCGCTTTGTTCTTTGCCATTATATGTTAATGTCAATCCTATAGGAGGATCCACATAATATTTCCCTTTAGGTTCATCATCATCATACATGGCAGACGCCGTCATCGGCATCATGGTAAATACCATTAGTACGGCCAAAAGTATCGATACGAATCTCTTATTCATAATTACAATCAACCTCCTTCACATCACATTCGGGATCGCTTCTGCGTTATTATGAATATGTTAGCATAAAAAAACATAAAAAGCTATTGGGAATGCCATTCCTGTCTGTCTAATATGCATAAAACATTTTATCAAATACTTTGTCTCCGACTTTTAGTCCCTCCTTCTCCATTCCAACAAACTGCATACCGGATTTTTCAAGCACTCTGCGGGAAGCTGTATTATCCCCGGCACACCAGGCGGTCACGCGGGAGATTCCTTCGTTCTCTTTCAGATAATTCAGCACTTTCTTCAGTGCTTCTGTACCCAGACCGCGTCCCTGCCAGCCCCTGTCAACACTGAATCCTACCTCAATCTGATCGTTCTTATAATCATAGGCTCCGATTGTCCCGACAATGATACCATCCACATCCATTACCCAGGAATAGGAACGGTCATGATCATAGCTTTCAATAAATCTTTCCACTGTTTTCCTGGCCATCTCCGGAGTAGCATATGGGTTCCATCCAGAGTACTTATACATGACCGGATCTTTTCCAAAATGTGTATACAACCTTTTCCAATCTTCCAAGTGGTATCTTCTCAGAATCAGATTATCCGTCCACAATTCAACGGTGCCGTGCACCTCAATCTCCTCAATAGATTCTATCTGTGAACGATAGACCAGGAAATTTTCAATAAAAATACCATCTTCCTTCCCGCCGTATTCGCATTCTAAAAAACTAATGATCCCATATTCTGCAAGACCCGTAAAAGTCTCCCCGTATATATCCTTGATTAAAACATGTTTGCCATCAAATTGTGATAGATTCATAACCCCTCCATTTACATACGTATTGTATAATGCAATTGTAATATAGTCACTGCGAGAAATCAAGAATTGTAGTGAATGATCAGGATCGGAAGCTTACATTTGCACATTCTGGTTTTGCTGTCTTCTCGATTCTGATAATATAGTGTATAATAATGAAATCCAGACAATGTATGCCTGTCCGGAACCGGCCATGAAAGGAGGATGCGGGATGAGCAGGAAAAACCATGTGATATTCAGAACAATAATCAGCTTGATGTTTTTTGTTGTGGCGATGATGATCACAACGATCTCAGCCAAAGCAGCTGCAACGATCAGTAAACCTGAAAACAATAAAGAATATGAATTTGGAAACACTGTTTCGATAGAAGCGAGTGCAATGTGGGAAAAACCGGAAGGGGGAAGTAATTCTGATCCTAACACCATCACATTCAGAATCGAGGGAAATGATAGTGTACTCTATGTCAAAAAACAGATCAAAAAACCGTCATTGAATATTTTTCCCCAGCAGGCAAAGGCAGAATTCATTCCTGATAAAGAAGGCGAATATACCATCATGGTTCGGCACGATAAGGGTGATGTGGACTGGGAACAGACAGTCTCGGAGGAGAACCCATTTGTGCCTGACAGTAATCAGATCAGGACGATTAAAATCTGGAAAAATTTCACGAAAGCAGATGTGAATGTGACCGGAATCAGTGATAAAGAGTACACTGGCCAGCCGATTGTGCAGGAGCCGGTGGTGACTGTCGATGGAAAACAGCTGGTCAAGGATCAGGATTATACGGTTTCCTACTCTGATAACAATACTGTCCCTGGAGAAGTGACAGTGACGATCACTGGCAAGGGTTTTTACAAGAATTCTGTCACCCGGACATTTCAGATTACCCCAGCGACAATCACACAAAACTGTGTAAGCGGGGTCGTAGACCTGCCATTTTCCAGAGCTGCGATCAGGGATCGCCAGAATCCGGTTGTCGTGGTAAACGGAAAGACCCTGGTGAGAGATACGGACTATAAAGTCCAGTTCGAAAACCATAATTCGGCAGGGCTGGCTACTCTTATTATCCTTGGCCAGGGCTATTATACAGGAGAAGTCAGAGTACCGTTTCAGATCATTCCGGGCTCGATCGCGGACGCAACAATTTCCGGCCTCAAAGATATGGCCTATACCGGAAGTCCGGTCGTGCTAAGAAGTTTGTCCCTTCAATACAAGAATTACGGGATCTACGAGAATACTGATTATACGGTAACATATCTGAATAATGTTGGTCCGGGGACAGCCACAGTTATCATCACCGGCAAAACTAATTTCACAGGATCCGTGACGAGGACATTCAACATCATAGAGCCTGAGCAATATGATTCCAGCAACTCGTGTTATCTCATGGCACCCAGGGACAATTCGGAATACAAGCCAGGAACGAAGATCATCATCAAGGCCAGCACCAGATTATATCAATACGAGCAAGGGGGAGTGCAGGTACCGAACTATATTTATCTCAGAATCATCAAAGACAGTCAGACAGTAGAATATGCAAAATTCCCGTATACATCGACCTCTGATATAATCGAAGTCGAGTATACTCCAC
>CACZNZ010000005.1 GCA_902782625.1 uncultured Lachnospiraceae bacterium
GCTGGCTCCCATACTGTTCAGGAAATTTGCCACATCAACAATATGAGGCTCCTTGGCTGCATTTTCTATAATCGTATGCCCCTTGGCCAGACAGGCAGCCATCATGATATTGATCGTTGCTCCCACGGATACCAGATCAAGATAAATATGTGCACCCACCAGTTCCTCAGCCTGTGCAACTACCATACCATGCTCAATCTTTACTTTTGCACCTAACGCGCAGAATCCCTTGATATGCTGATCGATCGGTCTGCTGCCTATATCACAGCCACCCGGCAGCACCACCTGGGCCTTTTTATATTTGCCCAAAAGCGCTCCGATCAGATAATAGGATGCCCTGATTCTTCTTATATATTCATTATCGACGATCAGATCTCCACTGGCATCGATATTTTTTCCGCTGATCATTACCTCATTGTTCCCCTTGCGGATGACGGTAGCGCCAATCTGCTCCATCGCCTGCAAAAGAACATTCGTATCTCTTACATCAGGTACATTGTCAATCAAACACTGGTCATCAGTCATGATCGCTGCAGCCAGGATACCTAATGCCGCATTCTTTGCTCCGCCAATGACCACTTCACCAACCAAAGGATTTCCACCTTTAATAACATATTGTTCCATCTTGCACCTCTGTCATTATTCAATCTATATAAACCACATTTTCAAGGAGCGATTCAGACAGTTTTCCTTAACAAATCCAATCCTCAAATGTGTAAATTTTATCAAATTTTCAATATTGTATCGATTAATTATATCAGAAATCTTTTATCTTGTAAATTTAAAACTTATGATCTTCGTTTTTTCTTTCTTACGGAATATCCAAATGTCCCTAGAGGCTTCCCCAGATCAAAGTATGTCCCGTGGGAATAGACAATTGGATCTGCCTTCTCAAGATGAAATCTGTTTTTTTCATCCATATATGCTTCGTCTACAGAAACATGAACCACATCCGCTACAAACATGTGATGAGAACCCAGTTCCAGAATTTCTCTGACTTTGCATTCAATCTGTACAGGGCTTGCGGCAAGCGCAGGGCAATTCACCTTGCTGGCTTCCATCTTTTCAAGTCCTCTTTCCGTCCATTTATCATGTTCCCTGCCGGAACGCACGCCGCAGTAATCCACATCGCCGACCATCTTTTTTGTCGTCAGATTGACCACAAATTCTCCTGTCTGTCTGATGGCGGGATAAGAAGCTCTGCCCGGGCGGACAGAGATTGAGAGCATGGGAGGATTCGTGCAGACCGTTCCGGCCCAAGCAACCGTAAATATATGATCCCTGCCCGAAGCATCTCTCGAGGTCACCAGTACTGCCGGCAAAGGATACAGCATATTTCCCGGTTTAAACGATATTCTTCCCATACTCTCTCCTTCGTCTATATAGCATTCTTAATCTTTTTACGCAGTTCTTCCATCTCTTCTTCTTTAAGATGTTTCGCTTTCCACAAAAGTCCCAGCTGATCACCTTCATAGCGGGGAATCAGGTGCAGATGAAAGTGGTTCACCGTCTGTCCGGCTACTTTACCGTTATTCTGAACCAGATTCAGGCCATCGCAGGAAAGAGCTTTCCTAAGTGCTCTTGCCACACCTGTCGCCAGGGCAAAAAGCCGACCTGCCGTCTCACCATCCAGATCATAGATATTATCAAAATGCTCCCTGGGTACAATGAGGCAATGTCCTTTTGAAGCCGGATTCACATCCAGAAACACCCTGAAATATCTGTCTTCATAAATCGTGGCTGACGGAATATCTCCTTTTGCAATCTTACAGAACAAGCAGTCGTCTTTCATAAAATACACCTTCCCTTTTAAAACCTTAAAATGTAAACTGTCTCTTTCGGCAAAGAAACCGTAATGGAATACGGCATGAGGTCATAACTGATCTCTTCCGCCTGATACTGTGCTATTTCCATTCTGTCTTCTCCTCCGTACTCCACACTGTCACTGCTCATGACCAGAGAATACGTTCCTTTTACCGGAACCCCGATACGAAAATCCTTCTTCGGCTCTTCATCAAAATTGCTGACAAACAGAAGATGATCTCGTCCGGACGGAGAATACCGGATAAAGCTCATCACCAGAGACTCTGCATCCGAAACATTGACAAAACGCATCGGCGCCTTCTTCGGATCATATTCGTGAAGCGCCGGATACAGCCGGTACATTTGCAGCAGTCTACTGACAAAAACCCTGAATCCCGGAGATTCATCTGACCGGATCACCCTGGCTTTGATACCGGGAACACCCAGCATAAAGCCATACCGAAGTCGCCTCTCTGATACTCTATCATAGTCTTCAAATGCAAAACTGTCAACCGAAACCGTTTCCTGTTCCGGAATCCGGTCTCCATTAAGCATCAGAACAGAATCTTTGAGATTCTCTCTTTGCAGCACGAGAGACAGAAGATAATAGTATTCTCTCTTCTGCTCCATAGGTGCATCCGCATATCTGCAGAAATAGAATCTTATTCTCTCATTCCAGTAGTAATCGTTCTTTCCCTCCGGCAAAACATTCGGATTCCGGTTATCCCAAATGAAGACGATTTCAGGAGATTTGCTCTGCACGGCCTGCCTCAGCTGTCCCAGCACCCGGATTACTCTCTCATCCATTGCATGCCGTCCAAACATGTGAGAATCAATCCTACCCGTCTCCTTCTTTTTATCTTCATATCCCAGAAACGCTATGCCGTCCACATGATATTCCTTGATCCAGAACATCAGCAGTGTATAAAGGAATCCGGAAAGTTCCTGTTCCGAAGAAGAAAATGTCCGGACTCCTTCCTCCAGGTATTCCGGCGGAATCTCCAGAATCACCCCTGTTCCGGCTGCGTGGAATCTGTCTATCGCACTTTTCATCTGATCCGGTGTACCATATGGCAATGCAAACGCACTATGTCTTCCTGTCTGCAGATCCTTCCCGTTTGCAATCAGAACATGTGAGTGCTCTTCTTTCAGAAGGATCTCTTTCATATGGTCTGTCTCCTGGTCGGAGGAAAGCGATAGTATTCTGCAGATGGAATGAATTCTGGGAACACGGTTTCTGCGTCTGCGAAACATCCATGTATAGTCCTTCCAGCGATAATAGTCCATATCATAAATGCAGGAGGCTCCGCCTTCTGTATTCTCTCCGGATGTCGCGAAAGGATCACATATCTGACGGATATGTCCCTGATAGTCTTTGATTTCGAACTTGTAAAACATACCGGCACTGATTCTTGGAAGAAACAGGGTAAAGATTCCGGAATCACTGATCTTATGCATCGGATAGATCATCCCGTTCCAGAAATTGAAATCTCCTACCACACTGACTCTTCTGGCTTCCGGTGCCCAGATTGCAAAGGAAGTCCCGTACACACCATTTTTTTTCAGGGGATGTGCGCCCATTTTCTCATAGGCCTCTGCCCATGTTCCGGAAGTGAATGCCTTTTCTTCCTCGGGTGTGATCCATGATGAAAAGATATAAGGGTCCTCGCTTACATAAGTATTCCCATCCTGAAAAGTCATACGGATCACATAGGTAAATTCCTTAGTCCCCGGAAGGTAGACTGCAAAAACCGGCTGGCGCTCAACCGGATCCATAGGATACCTCTTTCCGTGGCTGTCGATAAGTTCCATCGTCACTGCATCAGGGTGATAGGCAGAAATCACCTGTCCATCGCCCACGATATGTCGTCCCAGAATTTCCCCGGGGCTGCTGTTATTCCCGTAGACCAGATCCATGACCTGATCTTTATTCATGACTTCACTGATCTCAAATCTCATGAAGCATCCACTCCTTTTTGAAAAAAAGGCCGGGAGTTTTATACCCCGGCCCTGTTTCTTATGATATCGTCAAAACGATATTTACAGAAGATAAAGTGTCTTCAGTCTTACGATATTATCTGTATGTACTTCCAGTGCTTTCTGCAGATAATTGTCGATGCTGACATAGTCTTTTTCAATGGCTTCGAAGAAGGTTTCAAGATAACATGCCTTACTGCCAAAGATTTCTTTAGCCAGTGATCTGTAAGCCTGATGGTCTTTCATATCATCCGGGAACAGCCGGCTAAGCAGATAATCTACGGCATCCTCTGACGATTCAGCGGAAGCCCTGTAATCTTCGATAATCGTCTCCTTCGGAACACCAAGTGCATAAAGCAGTAATGCGGTAAACATACCCACTCTGTCTTTTCCTGCAGAACAGTGCCACATCACGGCGCCACCCCTGTTGTTCGCCAGCAGTGTAAACATCTGTTTTACCTGTTTTTGCACAATCTGGTTATTTACAAACTTCTGGTAGAGTCTTGCCATATAGGCTTCCGGACTGAATTCCGATCCACTGATCATCTCTCTAACCTGTCTGATTGCTTCCTCGAGTGCTACATCTTTCCGGCTGCTGACCACAAAGATTGACTTCAGATGATTCATCAGCACATCACTCGAATCTGCCTTAAATACGCCAAGTCCCTGTACGTCACTCATGAACAGAGGATTCCATATCTGACTGACTTCCGGAATGCAGGGATCCGGCATCGCATTCTTTTCTTTCTCTGTCCGAAGATCTACAATCACTTTTACATTGTAATCCTGAACGAGCATCCGGAGGTCTTCCGGGGTCGCCTCACTGATGGCTCCGCTCTTGATCAAACGTTTCCTTCTGATCGTATGTCCATCGGCTGTCTTGATGCCACCAAGATCTCTGGCATTCTTTATTCCCTGAAAAGGTATTCTCTTGAAACTCATACTTCCTCCACTGTTGTCACATTTATTTCTGATCTACTGGTTTTCTCAGTACGCCAAGAAGTACTGCACCGACCACGGAACCGATCACAAGTGCTACGATATACATAAACGGATTACCGATGGTCGGAACTACGAAAAGACCGCCATGAGGTGCACGAAGTGTACATCCGAACATCATGGATAATGCACCGGCCACAGCTGAACCGACTACGCAGGATGGAATAACATGCGCAGGATCACTTGCTGCATAAGGAATTGCGGCCTCGGAAATGAAGCACAGTCCCATGATAGCATTGACCGGAGCTGCTTTACGATCGTTGTCCGTGAATTTATTCTTAAATACCAGAGAGGAGATCGCGATAGCGATCGGAGGCACCATACCACCTGCCATAACCGCTGCCATGATCATGAAGCCCTGCGGGCTGCTCTCTGTTGCAGTTGCGAGTGCTGCTGTACCAAATACATAGGAAGCCTTGTTGAACGGACCACCCATATCAATCGACATCATACCGCCAACGACAGCACCAAGAAGGATTGCGTTTGCTCCGCCAAGGGAACCGAGTGCGTTAGCCAGTAAGGTGTTCAGCCATGCGAAGAACGGATTGATGGCAAACATCACTGCCATAATCAATGCAAGACCACCGACCGGATAGATCAGCATCGGTCTCAGACCGTCCATAGACGCCGGCATCTTCTCTGTTGCTTTCTTTAATGCAAGTACCAGATAACCTGCGATAAAACCTGCGAATAACGCTCCGATAAATCCACCGGAAACTACGGCAACTTCTTCACCTTTTACTCCGGCGATGATACTATTAAAGGAAGTTCCCTGTGCTGCAATCCAGCCGCCGACAAAACCAGGCATCAGACCAGGTCTGTCCGCAATACTCATGGCGATATATCCTGCCAGAATCGGAAGCATGAAGTTAAATGCGTACTCACCAGCTGTCTTCAAGATTGCCGCAAGTGGTGTATTCTTACCGAAGTTCGCCGGGTTAATGCTGTAATCGTCAAACAGGAATGCAAGGGCGATGAGGATACCACCACCGATAACGAACGGAAGCATGTGAGACACACCGTTCATCAGGTGTTTGTACAGCTGATGTCCGAAGCTCTCATTCTCGCCTTCATCCGCTGCAACCTCTCCGGTATGATGATAAACCGGTGCTTCGCCGTTGATGATCTTTTCAATCAGCTCCTGAGGTTTGTGGATACCATCCTGCACTTTTGTTTTGATGAGTGGTTTCCCGTCAAAACGTGCCATCTCTACATTCTTATCTGCCGCGATAATGATACCGTCGCAGGCAGCGATCTCTTCTTTGGTCAGAACATTTTTTGCTCCGCCGGAGCCGTTCGTCTCTGCTTTCAGAGGATAACCAAGTTCTTTCCCTTTTTCTTCAAGGGATTCTGCTGCCATATAGGTATGTGCGATTCCTGTAGGGCAGGCTGTTACAGCAAGAATCCGATAGCCTCCTGCTGCCGGTGCAGCTGCCGGCGCTTCTTTCGTCTCTTCTGCTCCGAATTTCTCTGTCTCTTTTTTGTCAATGGCATCCAGATACTCTTCCGGGGATTTTGCCGAAAGCAGCTTCTGACGGAAATCTCCGTCCATCAGGATAGTGGACAGTCTTGCCAGGGCCTCAAGATGAACATCTGATCCTGTTGCCGGAGCAGCGATCATGAAAAACAGGTTGGACAGTCCGCCGTCGAGTGCGTTGCAGTCTACCCCTGCAGGTACCGTGATCGATGCGATTCCCGGTGTCTTTACGGCTGCATTCTTAGAATGCGGGATACAGATACCGTCACCGATCGCTGTCGGTCCCTGTGCCTCTCTGTCCAGGATTCCCTGTTTATACCCTTCTCTGTCTTCAACGTTGCCTGCCTTCACATGAAGGTCAACCAACGTATCAAGCATCTCCTCCTTCGTCTTTACCTGATCGGCGTTGAGGATGATTGCTTCTTTTTTCAGCAAATCAACAATTCTCATAGTTTTTTCTCTCCTTTCATCTTTAGGATAGCTGTTCCATCATCTTGTCATACATCTCACGGGAAGCAAGGCCTTCTGAAAATGCCGTTGCACTTCCTGCTGCAGTACCACTCTTTAATGCCTGTGCATAATCTCCGGTCTGAAGATACCCTGCCACAAAGCCGGCTACCATGGAATCTCCTGCTCCTACAGAGTTGATCACCTTCCCTTTGGGAACGCCCATGCGGAAGCTTTGTCCATCCTCCGTGATCAGCATGGATCCATCTCCGGCCATGGAAATCAGTACATTGCGTGCGCCTTTTTTCTGCAGTTCCTTTGCGTAATGTTCGATGTCTTCCTCTGTCTTACATTCCACGCCGAACATCTCCCCTAATTCTATGTTGTTCGGTTTGATCAGGAACGGATGATACTTCAGCACATTGAGCAAAAGATCTTTGGTTGCATCGACGGCCGTACGGATTCCTTTCGGCTCAAGTCTTGCCATGATCTTCTCATAGATATCTTCCGGAAGTGTGTTTGGAATGCTTCCGGCGAGAATAAGAATGTCATCGCTCTCAAGCTCGTCAAGTTTTGCAAACAGCTCATCGATCGCTTCCTGCGTGATCACCGGTCCCTGCCCGTTGATCTCCGTCTCATCACCATGTTTTACTTTCACATTGATTCGGGTATTGCCCTCAGGAAGACGGATGAAATCCGCATTGATGCCAAGAGAAGCCACACCATCTTTCAACGCTGTCCCGGTAAATCCGGCAATAAAGCCCAACGCTGTCGTATCAAGTCCAAGCATCTTGAGAATCGTGGAGACATTGATCCCTTTTCCTCCATAAAAAATGGATTCTCTGTTTGCCCGGTTTACTTCCCCCGGATTCATGGCATCTAAAAATACCACATAATCCAGGGCAGGATTAAATGTTACCGTATAAATCATGATTTCCCCCTCCTTTGAGGATGTAAGTTAACGGTTAGATAAGATATATTATAACAGAATACTTCATATCCTGCACCAGTTTTTCAGAAAAACTCAAATTTCTTCTTCCTTGCCTTTGCTGATCAGTTTGTAATTGATCAGCCGCTTCATCAGGTAGTAGATTACACCCATCGTCGGCACACCCAGAACCATACCTACAACCCCAAACAGTCCTCCTCCCACTAGGATGGCAAAGATTACCCAGAACGGAGATAAACCAGTAGATTCCCCAAGGATCTTTGGCCCGAGGATA
>CACZNZ010000006.1 GCA_902782625.1 uncultured Lachnospiraceae bacterium
GTGGATCTTCGCCTTGTATTCTTCCGCTGTCGGCCGGATGCCGTCCTGGTTGCCCGCATCCACCCAGGTCTTCGTAATAGAGATGCTGGTCGTAGCTGGCGTATAAATATTATATATATAGAATTCAAGGAAGCGGTTAAATAAATCCTGTTGACTTGTCGTTGAATGATACTCACCAAGAATCTCCGGTTCACCATAGAACAATCCATCCGCAGTCTGCTTATCATAATCATCACTGATATGCAGCTTTGGGTGATTGTCATCACGCCATACCCATTCTGTTTCTACTCGTGAGTGGTCATATATCCATAATGATCCATCGGCTGCAATTAGTTCGTCCGCAACAGAATCTGCATCTTCAGCGATGTTCGCAGTCGCCGGATTGGCAAAGGTTCCAGCCGTAACATCGTAGTCATAGATCATACCATAACCATCGGTTCCGACACTAATAGCCTTTTCATGGAGTTCTCTGCCATTTTGATAAATATGTACCAAAGTTTCTGTTTCTTCCTGCAAAGAAAGCGCCTTTACAACCGTTCCGTCATCACCCTGGACATACTTGGTTACGTTAATAGCAACAACGCTATGGCCTGCATCCACATTACCGCCAAGTTCAAAGTCCATACCAGGACCGCCATCCAGATGCTGTTGAGTATTCCATCCAGAGTTGTTCGGGATATCACCTCTTTGCCAATCGCTGTAGCTGTAGATTGCCTTGACACCGGGGCAATTATTTCGGGTGTCCCAGAAATCAAAACTGGTGGAAAGCGTAACCTCAACATCTGCACTGAGCGCATCACCGTTTATTTGATGAACCTCGTATTTTTTATGTGTGACAGGATCCTCATAAACCATTATAAATTTTACAGATTTTGAAACCTCAACATCATAATAGATCCTGTTATTCAGTCTCTGAGTACAGATGCCCGGATCGTTCGGCTGCTGCCAATTTGGAACTGAATCAAGATTTGCAACTTTGAAAGATCCTTCAATACGCACCTGAGCAATATTCTCCGCCACTGTATACTCAGAAGGCGCGTTCTGGGAATAACCTGTAACAATAAACGCATCATCAAGGTTGTGTTTTGTCCCGGATCCATCCTTAATCGATGCTGTAATTGTCGCTTTCTTCAGATCGTCAACCGTAATGGGGACTTCCTGTTCAACCTCAAGAGTGACAAGATTTTCCGGAGAGACTGTCAATGGCTCATCGCGTTTGTTTCCCGTAAGGTGACCTTCACTATCTAGCTCCAGAAGATCATATGTGCCATATATCAATGGCATTTTGATCCCCGCATTGCCTTGAACGGCGATATCAATATGGTTCACGATGTGATTTCGGATATTGGTATCAGCTTCACTGCTTATATAGTGAACGCTCTGAGCTTCCACCAAGTAGATTTCGGCTGCCGTCGTCTGCCCGGCAATTTTCAATGTCCCACTTTCGTCCTGGATAACGCCAAGAAAATGACCATAATGATTAATATAATGTGTTCCGCCTTCATTATAACCAATGTTTACGTAGTGTCCATCATTCGGGCACAAATTCCGGTCATTAAGATCCCATACATTTGTATCATCATTCAGATCAGCATATCCCTTTAGTGCGTCTGCAGAAATATATCTGCGGGTATATGCTGTCGGAAGGCTAGTAACTGCATCATAGGCGCGAGCATCTGTATTATGCCAGAGGGTATGATTGCCATATCCAATATCCGTGTATGTCCAGAAAACCGGGCTGACCAGTTCCACGCTACGAATAGATCCGTCCCCATTAAATTCGAATTTATCCGTATCAATAAAGGTCAGTGTTCCATCATTTTCCACGATGTAATATTTTCCATCCGTATGATGGATAATCATAGCATATTTGTGTTCAGCCTCAGGAGTCGTCACAACCGTACCGGTTACGGAGAAGCTGCCCTGCCGGTATGTGATTTCTTTGTTGTCATTGGTTACAGAGATGTTCCTGATGACTTCTGTGCCTTCGTCTCCGAAGTGGACGACGCTGAGCGTCGCGTTATCGGTGAGCGGCATTTCGTCAGCGTA
>CACZNZ010000007.1 GCA_902782625.1 uncultured Lachnospiraceae bacterium
GAGAAGGATTTCCATACAGCCAATCAGGCGGCTCTTCACGGGATATTGCTGGCGATGGCAGCCTATGTGCTCTTTGCCGTAATCGGCCTGACACTGGTCAAACCATTCTTTATGGGACAGATTGGACATGGTGAAATATCGGCTTCCAATATGAATGAGATCTACCAGGGAGGTGTGAGTTATTTAACAATCATCTGTCTGCTTTCCTTTGGCCTGCTTGGGCAGGTGACCATGGAGAGACTCCTGCAGTCGACCGGCAAGACGTTTTATGCCATGATCACCCAGGTCACCGGAGCCGTGATCAATATCATCATGGATCCGATTCTGATATTCGGCCTTTTTGGGGCTCCAAAACTTGAGGTGGCCGGTGCGGCCATCGCGACAGTGTTCGGCCAGATTGTCGCAACATTCCTGGCACTGTATTTTAACGTGACGAGAAATACCGAGATCAATCTGAATCCACATGGCTTCCGTCCGCAGATGGAGATGATCGGGCAGATTCTGTATATCGGTGTTCCTTCGATGATCATGGTGGCCATCGGCTCAGTCATGACATTTTTTATGAACAGGATTCTTGTGACATTTACTTCTACGGCAGCGGCAGTGTACGGTGCATATTTTAAACTGCAGAGCTTTATCATGATGCCGGTATTTGGATTGAATAACGGGATGGTTCCGATCATTGCCTATAATTATGGAGCCAGGAAAAAAGACCGCATCATGCAGACCATACGATTAAGTATCATTACTGCCGTATGTATCATGCTGGCAGGGATGCTGATTCTGCAGCTTTTCCCGGCACAGCTCCTTGGATTGTTCAGTGCATCTGCCGATATGATCAGGATCGGAGTTCCTGCACTGCGTACGATCAGTCTGAGTTATATTTTTGCCGGATTCTGTATTGTCTGTGCCTCTATTTTCCAGTCTTTCGGAAAAGGAATCCTGAGTATGGTGGTCTCTATTTTCCGACAGCTGGTGGTACTGGTTCCTGCAGCATGGCTTTTATCTAAGACTGGTAATGTCAATATGGTATGGTGGGCTTATCCCCTTGCGGAGATTATGTCGATGATCTTAAGTTCTGCATTTTTAAGGAAAATCTACAGAGAGATTATCGCCCCGTTATAATATTCAGGGAGCCAAGACAGCCATGACAGTTTTCAAACGGTATGAGAAAAAGTTTATTCTGACCAGGGAACAATATCGGTCTGTGATTTCTGATATCACGGATCACATGGAAAAGGATGCCTATTGCAAAAAACAGGGTTTTTACCCGGTCTGCAATCAGTATTTTGACACAGAAGATTATGCGGTTGCCAGGGCATCACTTTCCAGACCCTATTATAAAGAAAAGCTGCGTCTTCGGAGTTACGGATTTTCTGATCACGAGAAGATTCCAATGTTTCTGGAGATGAAAAAGAAGATCCATAAAACGGTGGTCAAACGCAGAGTGGAGATGTCTTTGCAGGAAGCAGAACAGTTTTTGGAAATGGGCGTCTGCCCGGATCATGCCTCTTATATGACGAGACAGATTCTGGGGGAAATCGCTGTTTATCTCAGCCGTAAAAAGATGATGCCCTGCCTGAGAATCAGTTATGAGAGAATTGCGTATTATGACAGGGAACAGCCGGACTTCCGTCTGACATTTGACAGGAATATCTATGCAGTTGATCTGTGTGATCAGGACAAAAAATGGATGCTGCTTCCGGAGGATTTTTGCCTGATGGAGGCCAAAGCATCCGGGGCGATGCCTCTTTGGTTTGCGAAACTGTTATCCGCACAGCAGATTTATTCGTCCTCATTTTCTAAATACAGAAGAGCATTTCAACTTATGACAGAAGGGACAGAAAGGATACGATAAATGAGTATAATTCATGACTCCGTCTTTCTGGCGGAAGGAAGTATCGTCATCGGTGATGTGACGATCAGAGAAAACAGCAGTATATGGTTTCATGCAGTCGTCAGAGCGGAACGTGATACAATTGAGGTCGGTGCAGGAAGCAATATTCAGGATAATTGTGTGGTGCATGTGGATAAAGGCCACCCCGTAAAGATAGGAAATGGTGTAACAATCGGGCATGGCGCAATCATCCACGGATGCAGTATCGGCGATAATACCCTGATCGGTATGGGAGCTGTAATCATGAACGGCGCAAAGATCGGGAAGAACTGCATTATTGCTGCAGGAGCACTGGTTACACAAAACACAGTGATCGAAGACGGATCCATGGTGCTTGGCTCGCCCGGAAAAGTCCGGCGAAAGCTTGATGAAACGGAAATAGAACATAATCGGAAAAATGCCCTTATGTATGTAGACGAGGCAAAAGAATACAGACAGGGATTATTTTCATAGTGGTTCTTTTCAAAAAGAAATGCTTCAGCTTGAAGCGTTTCTTTTTTTTGCAAAAAACCCTTGACAAACTGACAATAATTAGATATTATTAACACAAGTTAGATAAACCTAACTTACAAAAAGCAGTTGGGAGGCTATATGAAACGGGAATTGTCAGGATTGATCAGAAAATTAGATATGAAAAGTATCAAAACACAGATGGCGCTGTAGTGTGCACCTCTGTTTTCGGGACTTAAGGTATCGAATCTGCTGATTATTTCTGATAATGCAGAAGAATCCGTTCATGATCTGTTGAATGGCACAGAGATCTCATATTATCTTCTTGCAAAAGCAAAAGGAAAGAAGACATATTTTCTTTACCGAGAGAGCACACTGTTATCCTGGTTGACCCTGCCGGATAATCAGAACTTTCTTCGCAGGATGGGATATGAAGCAGTTAGTCTGTCGGACCTTTTAGCAGACGTTCGCAAAAAGTATCATGCCTATCTGTTACACGGTGCTGCGTTTCCCCATGAGATCGGGATATTGCTGGGCTACCCTTCCCAGGATGTCATAGGATTTGTGGTGAATGAAGGGAGAAACTATCTGGGCACCGGGTACTGGAAGGTGTATGCGAATCTCGAAGAGACACAGCATCTGTTCGAACGGTTTGATCTTGCGAAAGAGACCCTGATTCGCAGGATTGTCCGGGGGGTGCCGCTTCAGAGTATGATCGTCCGTTTTGATGCAGGGCATACAGCCTGTGCATAACAGTCTCTTAAGACAATGATTCGGGAGGAATTGGACATGAGTAAAATACAAGTTGTATACTGGTCGCAGACC
>CACZNZ010000008.1 GCA_902782625.1 uncultured Lachnospiraceae bacterium
CAAGGATGAACCCGGAAAGGAATCTGTTGTACAGGACGACAAGGACGGCCAGGCGAATCTGAACGGCCGTCCCACAACCTA
The DNA here is from genome assembly GCA_902782625.1 of uncultured Lachnospiraceae bacterium. GTDB lineage: Bacteria > Bacillota > Clostridia > Lachnospirales > Lachnospiraceae > Anaerobutyricum. The sequence goes on from CACZNZ010000008.1 coordinate 82, forward strand.
TGACGGAGAGAACAGCATCGACGCGCTTCTGGATTACGCTGACCGTCTGGAGGAAGCCGGAAACGAAGAAGCGGCGGCACTTGTCCGCTCGAAGATCCCTCAGTCTGCTGCCGGCGAAGCCAATCAGAAGCTGGAGGAGCTGAAACAGGAGAATGAAGAACTGCAGGTGATTGAAGATCTTAACGATGCCTTGCGGCTGATCAATGCGATGAGAGGAGGCAACTGACATGAAAAAGATTCTGATATGTATTGTCTCGTTGACTCTTATTCTGTTCATGCTGCCTTTAATTGATTTTGCTGATGAGGGAGGCTTTGATACTGATTGCAGTGAGAAAAAAGATACGTCTCTGACAAAGCTTGCAATAGACGTATTTACAGTTCTCGCGGACAACGAACCGGATGAGGACAGTAAACCTGAGCCGGAACCGGAGCGGGATGTGATTCCTGATGACGGTTTTGAAGGGAAATATAAAGATTTTTCCGGCAAGGATGGCTCGGTAACCCGTGTTTATGATAATGGCAGTATTGTCACCACGTACCCGGACGGAAGCCGTGAGGGCATGGACTACAACGGTAACCGCTATACAGAGGACAAAGACGGTAAGCAAGTCGTATACGATATTGACGGAAACCAGCATATCAAAAATGCTGACGGTTCGGAAGAAGCCATCTCCAAGGGCGGTACACATACATATTTTAACGAAGACGGCTCGTATCGTGCTGTCGCGCCGACCGGCACCATTTTCGAGTATGACAAAAACGATGAGATCACTGCTGTTTCGATAGAGGGCGGAGAAAGCATGTCCTTGTATGACGATCAAGGTAATCTTATCACCGGTGAACATGTTATTACCGGCCCGGACGGGAAGAAATTCACCTTTACTAACCGGGACGATGAAGACAGTGGTGAGATGGAAATAAAAATGTGGTCGGAAGGCAATGGAGAGGAGTTCGGATTTAACGAAAAACGAACACTTGAAAACGACAGTGAAAATATATCTGTGTCCTATTGTAAAGTTGGCGGTATCAGAATAGACGCGTCGGTCAACGGCTCCGGGGGCGACGAATCGGGAGCTTTAACAGGTAATGTGAAATTTTCTGATCCCCAAAAAGGTGCTGTGGTCGACTCAACAATTTCCGGTAATTGGAAAGACGGAAGCACGGCATTCAAGTTATATACAACGACTGCCGTCGGTTATTCAGAAGAACTTGATATGCAGTTTGACAAAAACGGAAATATCAATGCCGTCGGAACGATGAATTTCGAGGATGGAGAATCGATTACTACTTCAATAAACGGCGATGAGATGGCGATAACCAACTCACGTGGAGTGTTTCTTAAAAGTAACCTGAAGACCGGGGCAGCAGAGTATTATGATCCGGAAAGCGGCGATCACATTAAGATCAACGACGAAGGCAAAGTTGAGATATTCCAGTTTACTGATGACGATAAATCCACGTTGACCTATGAAAACGGCGAGTATATCGTTAAGGACAAAGACGGAAATGTCACAACAGTCATCCAAACGGATGAAGAAACCGGAGAGACCACTGTTACAACAGAGACCGGTGACTCCTACACGATCACCAAAGACGGTAAAATTCTGAAAAATGGAAAGGAAGCGACGCCGGACGATGCAGAGCAAACCGAGAGCCCGACGCAGAACACCGACCAGGCGGAGGAAGGTTCCGTCATGCCCGGAAGTGATCTATCCATCCGAGAGATTGCAGGCAATTATCGGTGTGAAGGGACCCAATCGGACAATATGGGAGATCACTGGGAGACAGAAGATAGCAGTATGAGCTTCCGCTTCAAGATTAATGACAATGGACAGTTCGTCTGGGCGGCCGGATACGGCGAGTACTATGAGGAGATGATCCTGTTGTGGGATGCGACACTGGGCGCCTGGACCTATCAGGACAACTGGGACGATGTAGCCAACGAACCCAGCTGGTTCACGGAATTCGGTACATTCACCTTTACAAAGGAGAATGGCACAATTCACTTGGATGTTCTGATCCAGCAATTTGACAACGAAGACGGAGATCTGGAGACGAAGTGGGTGCTCTCCGGAACGCGGGAGGATTGATTGGCGTCCTGCTGATCTTAGCATCAGGTATTATTTCTGCTCTTGCAGTATGGAAGCGCACGCGGAGATAAGCCCAGGCAATAAACATAGAAGAGATACATGGCCGTCTGCAGAATAGTATGCAGGCGGCTCTTGATATTGTTGGGAGAGGAAACAGCATTGCAATCTGCGAATTCGCACATTTGACAAGATAATTTCCGGATGATATTTTATGGGTGAAAACAAATGAAAGCGAGGACTTTGAATATGAAGTTAATAGCAGTGCTTATGGCGATATTGATCATATTGGAGCCGGTTGGAGTGCCCCGAGAGAATGCCGGGAGGACAGCGCGTCCCCATAGGCTGATAACTGAAGCAGCCAGCGCCGGTAGAGTACAGAGAACAGACGTGGTTGAACCGGAAATGGAATCGGAAGTTATAATGACTCAGGCAGAGAATCCAGAACCGGAAAACGCGCGAACCGTAGATGTAGTAATTGAGCCTGAACTCGTACAATCGGCAGAACAAGCGATAATTACTCCTGTTCATGAGCATACCTGGATACCTGTAACGGAGACTGTTCACCACGATCCGGTTTATCAGGTAGTTCACCATGAAGTACAGACTGAAAATGTGTGGGTGGAAGACAAACCGGCTTATGATGAAACCTATGAAAACACCTATTTGGTCGGTATGCATGATATCTGCAAGGGCTGCGGGATGGATATCACGGCATCCGGCATGTCGGAAGAAGAGTATGACGCCCATGACAGGCAGCATATCCTGAACGGAGAGGACAGTAGCTATTACAGCCAGGCAATATTTGAGACGCGGATCGAAACGATCCATCATGAAGCGGAAGGCCACTATGAAGATATCGTGGTCCAGGAAGCTTACGACGAAATAGTTCTGATTTCAGAAGCATGGGATGAAGAAGTGATTACCGGATACATTTGCGAAGAATGTGGGGAGGTACAGTGATGCGGAACCAGAAATATGAAGTGAAGCTGACCCGAAAGGAGCTGAAACTTCATAGATTTGCTCTGATCGAATGGC
>CACZNZ010000009.1 GCA_902782625.1 uncultured Lachnospiraceae bacterium
GTTTTCAATCGGTGTTCCGGTAAGCGCATACCTTGTCACACTCTTTATAAGTTTGATGCTTCGGGCTGCTGCCGTCTGCGGGTTCTTAATATACTGTGCTTCATCCGCAACAAGGAAACGGAACAGACAGTCCCCATAGCAGGTGATGTCTCTTCGCATCAGATCGTAGGAAGTGATCAGGACATCAGCTTCCTTGTATTCTTCGATCATCTTCTCTCTCTGTGAGGCTGAACCGGTTACCGTCTTAACCACGAGCTGCGGGGCAAACCGGTAAAGCTCTTCATACCAGTTGTATACCAGCGAGGCAGGGCAAACGACCAAAGTCGTTGCAGGCAATTCTTCATTTCGTTCCATGTTCTCCAGTTTATCTGCCAAGAGCACGGCGATTACCTGCAGTGTTTTGCCAAGTCCCATATCGTCGGCCAGGATTCCGCCGAAAGCGTTGGCATCGAGTGTGCGAAGCCAACGATATCCCACAACCTGATAATTGCGCAGGACGTCACGAAGGGAGGGCACAACTTCATATTCTGCATCTTCAACTGTCTTGAATTCTTTGATCAGTCTGGTGAAATTCTGGTTTCTGTTCGTGTAAAGATCCTGTGTTTTCTCGAGCATCTTATCAAGATAGAGTGCCCGGTATGCCGGAATCTGCATTTTCCCTTCCACGAACTCTTTGGGTGTCATGTGGAGAGTCTCCATCAGGAGCGAAAGCGCTTCAACCGTTTCATTTTCGTCAATTTTAAAATAGTCCCCATTTTTTAAACGGAAGTATTTTTTCTTGATCTGATACTGATGAAGCAGTTCAAGCAGTTCTTCCCTGGAAAGGTCATCCGAAGTGATCCGGAAGTCCATCAGGTTATTTCCTACATTGACCCCTACCTGGAATCGTGCCCGTCTGACAAGTTTCAGCCTCTTGAAGGCCGGTGTCGTACGAATCTCGCTCAGTGCAGCAAGAGCATCGATTCCTTTGTCTAAAAGTTCGAATACTCTTTCTTCACTCTTTTTGGAATACAGAATCTGATAACTTTTTGAGTACCCGGGAAGATATCTTCGCAGGATATCTAAAACTTCCCATTCTGATTCTCTGTCCCGGAAATGTTGTGCGGTTTTCTCTTCGTTTTCTTCATCGATCATGTCTGTCACAGAAAAGACCTGATCCCCATAATAGACTTCACTCCTTGCAAATACCGTCTCTTCATCTACGTCCAGATAGGTCACGAACTCTGGTTTTGGTGGCAGATACTGGATGATGATCTCATGATCATGTTCCACGATATCCACGATATCTTTCAGTTGTGGAAGAATGCGGTAGTAGAACTTAGCCAGATGGATCCTGCCGATTCGAATACGGATCTTTCCGTTTTTCTGTGCTGACAGCAGATTGCGTAGAGGAGGGAAACTCAGAGGCGGAATCCGGTAAAATCCTGTCTTTTCCAGGTAGTAGGCCTGTTCCGAGCCATAGAATATATCAGGGCAAGCCCCTTCAAGACGTATTCCGTGAAAAATCTTATGCTTTTCGTCGATGTCTGGGTGGATTTCCAGAAGTAAAGACAGTGGTTTGTCAGCAAATGTATAGGATTCTTTTTCTCTTTGAACGTCCTTTTTGATCCCAATCTCAATCTTTTGGCCAGAATTTTTTGCAATGTCAAAGAATCTGTCAAGCCTTGAGCCGTACAAAGGAAGATTGCCGGTCGTCTGTGGAAGAAGCGGCATCTCTTTTTTGTTCTGATAACGATCTTTGATCAGACCCGCATACTGTCTCTCCTCTTCCATCACACTTTCGAGATAGTCGATCCACGGCAGGGAATCCTCGGTAAAACAATCTCTTGAAAGAAGGATTCTGGTCTTTGTTCCGAAAAGCTGATCCTTCCCCTGCCGGATACTGCTCAAGGTCTCTTCGATGTCTTTGATCTTCAGCATCCGGTCTGTGCCCAGCCGGAAAGAAGCGGTCATGGTCTGATTCTCTTCCAGAAAGAGATACGGTTCGATCCGGAGAGGGGTAATCCTTCCGTCAATGAAAGAATCATCCTCCTGGATGGATTCAGCTTTTTTATCATAGGACGGTCCCATCAACAAAGTTCCTGCCAAAGAGGTGGTATCGCCAGGATTATTCTCTTCAATATACTTACCAGCCAGAATGATGGCAGCGACCTGATGACGGCATAAGGTCCTCTGCAGATAAGATTCTCTGTCATAGCGGTAGTGACAGGAGATACTGCTGCAGTAGGAATCGAGAATACGCTCTGCGTCAAAAGTGATGTCTGCCTGCCAGCTTCTGAATCCCTCTTCAGGACTTTTTAAGACAGCTTTTCCAATCAGATTCTCTCCCTTTTCCTCATCCTCATAAGAAAAATGCATCTCGATCGGACGGATCTTTCTGCTGCGGATCAGATCTCCTGCTTCCCTCATCAAATCATCGGAAATGTGAAGGCCATCCATAAAATGTCTGTAATTAAAATAGTGATATTCAAGCAGGTTGGCTGAATTATCCTGAATACGTCCTGCACCGCGGATCTTTCGCTCTTCATCCTGCATGGCATCAAGCGGACTGTCTGAAAGATGAGCAAGGATCTCATCTTCTTGAGTACTCTCCTGATGCAGACCGGCAATGCTGCCAGGATCTTTCATCCCGTTATCATCCAGATAAAAAGAACCTTCTTTATTCTCGAGGGCATACAGGGCAGCGGCAAGATGAATGCATTTTTTCCCTTCTTCTGCGTCCTTACAGGAACAGCCCATGCCCAGGATGGTATCGGCGTCATTAATGATACTGACAAAATAGTCATGCCCATCATGTACTGTGATATAATACCCGTTATCTTCCTGGATTATGTCTGTCACCTTTCCTGATGCGTAATAATTCTTTCCCCGTGTCAGGATCACCGGCGGAAAATCCTGTGTCCAGTCTCTCTTTGCCATTCTAATCCCTTTCTTTCTTTTTGCGACAGGTACTCATGGGTTTTCTTGTCTTAAGTATAACAGACATAGCGGTGCAGTACAATTCATAAGAATTACACAAACTTACTTTTCTTTCTTTCGGTTTTCCTATATAATAGCATGGTAAGGAGGAAACCCATGAAGCTACATTATCACAGAATCGTCGTAAAAGTCGGAACTTCCACGCTGACCAATGAGAATGGCAAAACCAATCTCCGTGCCTTTGACAAACTGGCCTGTGTCCTCTCGGATATCGCCAACAAAGGATACGAAGTCATCTTAGTCTCTTCAGGCGCTATCGCTGCAGGCAGGAATCGTCTGCGTATGGAGAAGGAACCTGATTCTCTGAAACTGAAACAGGCTGCCGCTGCAGTTGGCCAGTGCAACAATATGTTCCTGTATGATAAGTTTTTTAATGATTATGATAAGACAATCGGTCAGATCCTGCTGAACGCAGAGGATATCGAGATTGAAGAAAAAAAAGACAACCTCATCAACACCTTCGATGCTCTGCTCTCTCTGGGTGTGATTCCGATTGTCAATGAAAATGACTCCGTAAGCTATACGGAGATTGAATCCAAAGAACGTCTCTTCGGAGATAATGATATGCTCTCTGCCGTGGTTGCCGTACTGACAAGGGCAGAACAGCTGGTGATCCTGTCGGATATCGACGGCCTTTTTGACAGAGATCCTAGATTCCATCCGGACGCGAAACTGATTCCGGTCATTGAAAAGATTGATGATAACGTCCTTTCTCTGGCAGGCGGTGCCGGTTCCAGACGGGGTACCGGAGGCATGAAGACCAAACTTTCCGCTGCCAGACTTGCCACGATGCAGGGCATTCATACCACTGTTGCCAATGGCAGCAGGCCGGAAGCCCTCTATGATCTCATAGAAGGCAAACAGATCGGCACCACATTTATTGGTCAATAACGGCACTTGCCGCTACATTCAGGAATCTTTCCTGAATCTTCCAGGTCGGATCCACCGGGGAAGTCTGCGAGATCATGATCGCAAGCATGTCTTTCTCAGGCCATACATTGTACACGCTTCCCCAGTATCCGTGCCATCCGTAAGAGCCCAGTCCCATATAGTTAAATGTCGTATTGTAATCGACTTCCACTTCCATCATGTATCCCCAGGCATGCCCGTAAAGATTCGTCCTTTTGCTGCCGATATGGTTTGTCCTCATCAGGGATATTGCATTTTTACTTAAGATTCTTTTTCCATGATAAACTCCCTCATTTAAAAGCATCTGAGCAAATTTATAATAGTCATAGACCGTCCCGGTAAGACCGGCTGCTGTATTATGGAATTTTTGGCATTTGGCAAAAGGCAGCTGCGTATCATCTGTTCCCGGAAGATCGAGCCCGTCAAGCTGCTCCATCGTTTTGCAGGCAAAAACAGCCGGTACTCGGTCATATTGATCCGGGGAAGGGAAAAATGCTGTCTCCTTCATCCCCAAGGGACCGA
>CACZNZ010000010.1 GCA_902782625.1 uncultured Lachnospiraceae bacterium
GGAAGAAATATGTCAGGCTTTCGCTGGGAGGCGTCAGGGATGAGGCAGAGATCAGGGGCCATCGCAAGACCTATGTCGGCGCTATGCCAGGAAGGATCGCAGAAGGCATCCGGCAGGCAGGTGTCCGTAATCCACTGATGCTCCTTGATGAGATCGACAAAGTCAGCAGTGACTACAAAGGAGATACTGCATCAGCACTCCTTGAGGTTCTTGACGGGGAGCAGAATGTGAATTTCAGAGATCATTATCTGGAAGTACCGCTTGACTTAAGCGATGTCCTCTTTATTGCCACAGCCAATGACCTTTCACCCATCGCAAGACCGCTTCTTGACCGGATGGAAGTGATAGAATTATCAAGCTATACTGAAAATGAGAAGCATCATATTGCTGTCGATTATCTTATTAAAAAGCAGCAGAAAGCCAGTGGTATCAAGAAAAACCAGCTTGAAATGGAAGATGATGTCCTCTATGAGATCATCCGGTCATATACCAGAGAAGCGGGTGTCCGTGAGCTGGAGAGAAAGATCGGTCAGATTATGCATAAAGCAGCCCGAAAGATCGTGGAAGGCGAGAAGAAGGTTACGGTCCGGTCTTCTGATCTTGAGGAAATGCTGGGTGTTGCTCCTTACGAGGAAGATGAGCATGCAACAGGCCCGCAGGTCGGAATCGTGCGGGGACTGGCATGGACTTCTGTAGGCGGAGATACACTTTCCATTGAAGTCAACATCATGGATGGAACCGGAAAAGTGGAACTGACAGGACGTATGGGAGAAGTCATGAAAGAGTCTGCGCAGATCGGACGAAGCTATATCCGATCCGTTGCAGGACAGTATGATATCAAAAAAGATTATTTCGAAAAACATGACATTCACCTGCATATCCCGGAAGGGGCAGTGCCTAAAGACGGACCATCTGCCGGAATAACCATGGCAGCTGCTATGCTTTCGGCTGTGACCGGAAAACCGGTAAGAGGAGATATTGCCATGACCGGAGAGATTACACTGCGTGGCAGGGTACTGCCGGTAGGCGGCTTAAAAGAGAAGCTGCTTGCGGCAAGGAATGCAGGGATGAAAGAAGTCCTGGTTCCTTTTAAGAACAAAAGAAATGTAGCTGAAATATCGAAAGAGATTACCGACGGCATGGATATCATCTATGTGGAAAACATGGACCAAGTCATGGAAAGAGCATTTGCGGGGTGATGAAATGATTATCAAAAATGTGGATCTGGAAACAGTCTGTGGGATAACCAGTAAACTGCCGGATAACCATCTGCCGGAAGTTGCCTTCGCAGGGAAATCCAATGTAGGAAAATCCTCGTTGATCAATGCACTGGTTAACCGAAAAAAACTAGCCAGAACTTCCGGGCAGCCGGGAAAAACGCAGACGATCAATTACTATAATGTAAACGACCAGATGTATATCGTCGATCTGCCGGGATACGGATACGCCAAGGTATCTAAAGAGATCTCTGCCAAATGGGGACCGATGATCGAGAATTATCTGCATACATCCCGACAACTTCGGATGGTGTTCCTTCTGATCGATCTTCGCCATAAACCTTCAGCCAACGATGTGCAAATGTACCGGTGGATCCTTTCTAACGGTTTTTCTCCTGTCATCGTAGCGACAAAAGCAGATAAATTAAAAAGGAGTCAGATCCCGAAGCAGTTAAAGCTTCTGGGAGAGACTCTCAAAGTAATAGAAGGAGTTCCTGTTATACCGTTCTCTGCCGTGACAAAACAGGGAAGAGACGATATCTGGGAACTGATTGAAGAATACGCACTGGGAGAAGAGATGGAGATTCCCCAGGAATAAGGAAAGATTACAGCAAAAGCATGTCGATGATCTTTTGATAGACGGCATCGCTTTTGCTGTTCCACTTATCACAGATTTCGATAGCCTGTGTGCGGGTTACTACATTCAGATCCATAGAAAACAGAAGACTGCCACGATCATTGATCTGCATATGGACAAGGTATTCCCCATTGTCCTGAATTCTGTAATCGGAGACAACATCAACTTCTTTGCGCAGGCTGAATTTCTGCTCATCGAAATAATGCAGGATATCCTGCTTTATCTCGCCAGGGATTCCGGAGGAGAAAAGCTGGATCGCTTCTTTGCCCTGCTTACTTAAAGTGTAACTGGTGGTATTTCGCACCGTATCCCCCTTGATAAATCCGGAATCATCCAGCTCATGGAGTGACTGTTGGAAATGAAAATAGCTTGTGTATCCCTTGGAGACGATAAATTCACTCAACTGGGATCCGGTGAGCGGAAAATCCAGATGATCAAGCATAAAGAGGATCATCAGTTTATATAAGGTAAGAGATTGTGAAATCATGTCATTCTCCTTGCTCTGACAGTCTGCCCTGCCAGGTGTTTCTTCGCTTCATTTCTTTACGTATTGTATTCAGCACCAGTTTTTTGTGTCCGATCCATTTCGGGGCAATCAACAAAGAACGCGGACCATCTCCGGTAATGCGTTCTACGACGATATCTTTCCGAAGTCTCTCGAGACAGCAGATCAGCACATTCACATATTCGTCCATAGAATAGACCGGGAAAGGATGCTTCTCGTAATATGTGGCAAGAGCGGTATTCTTCAGAATATTCAACATGGAAATCTTTATACCGGATATGGGTAGCTGATTCAGATAATCTATCGTTGCCAACTGTGCATCCAGGTTCTCTCCGGGAAGTCCGGCAATCGTGTGAGCGCTTACCCGTAAGCCAAGAGATGAAAGTTCTTTTGCAGCTTTGGTAAATGTTTTCGTTGGATAAGCCCGGTTTAAGAAACTGGCGGTACGGTCATGACAGGTCTGCAGCCCCATTTCTACAAAAACCGGCTTAATCTTGTTTGCCTGTGAGAGCACAGCAAGAATCTCCGGCCCCAGACAGTCTGGTCTGGTGCCAAGTGCAACCGCGCGGATCCATGAGGGGGCCATAGCCTCCGAAAGCATGTCTGAGAGCCTTTCCGGTGTGGTATATGTGTTGGTAAAAGCCTGAAAATATGCAATATAATGTATTCCCTGATATTTGTTCTTCGATTGGGAACGACCTGACAGAAGCTGCTGTCTGATAGAAAGATTCTGGCTTTCTGCATACTCGCCGCTTCCACCTTCGCTGCAGAAGATGCATCCGCCTGTGCTAAGCGTA
>CACZNZ010000011.1 GCA_902782625.1 uncultured Lachnospiraceae bacterium
GCTGCTTCGCGAAGGAATCATCAAACCGGAATAAAAGGAGGAAAATAAAATGGCAAATGTATGTGTAATTACCGGCGGCGGCAGCGGCATGGGCCTGGAGACCGCCAGAAATATAGCAAAAGATGTAATTCTTGTTATCACAGGCAGAACCCTTGCAAAACTTGAGCATGCGAAATCAATTCTGGAGGAGGAAGGACATGAGGTCCATCTGACCACCTGTGATGTATCTTCCAGAAGAGATGTTCATGAACTCTGCGTACTGGCAGCAAGCCTGGGAACGATCAAAACAGTGATCCATGCGGCAGGACTCTCGCCGACTATGGCAGATCCGGAACAGATCATCCGGGTAAATGCTATCGGTACAAAAAATGTAAACATGGAGTTCTATAAATACATGGATCAGGGAGGTGTCATTGTGGACGTTGCCTCCAGTTCTGCCTATGAGGCACCTGGCATCCTTGTAAAACACCAGATCTATGAGATGGCAGAATATGAAGAGGATAGGTTCTTAAAACATATGTTCCGCGAAGCGAAACTGGCCCCAGACGACTACAATAAGGCAGGCATGGCCTACGTCATGAGTAAAAATTTTGTCGTATGGTATGCGCAGAAGTGTGCTCATGCATATGCTGCGAAAGGAATCCGTGTTGTCTCTGTCAGTCCTGGTCTGATTGAGACCGATATGGGAACGAGGGAAGTGGAAAAGGCAGATTTTGCAAAGAAAATGGTTGAGAATACCTGCGCAGGCAGGATGGGCAAACCGGAAGAACTTGGATTTGCCATTGCAACCATCGCGGATGAAAGAAACGGCTATCTTTGCGGCATCGATGTCCTAATTGACGGAGGAGCTTCTACTGGGAAGAAATTTAAAAAGTAATGAAAAAGTTTCAATCAAAATCTTGGTATCCTTATGCAGTCGCCCTGTGTATCGGAGTAGTTTTATACGTTATATTAATACAGCTGCCTTCTATCACGGATAACCTGGATTTTCTTGCTAAATATTTTAATACAGTGGTCATTGGATGTATTATTGCCTATCTGTTGAATCCTTTGGCTAAGCTTTATGAGAATAAGCTTTTCAAAAATCTCAAAAAAGGAAGATGGGGCGCATCTATCTTCCTCGCATTATTTACCTTTATTGCGATTGTTGTGGCACTGGTATTTGTCCTGATTCCTCAGCTGATCAGCAACATCACATCTTTTCTGAATCGGCTGCCGGAATATCAGAAATATATACATGCACTTTTTGAAAAGATGGGAATCACCAGGTTAATATACATTCCTGAGAGTGCGGACGAGATCATGAACAAGCTTGTCATCGCGCTGAATGGTTATGGGAATGATATTATTGCATTTTGGACCGGTGCTGTGAAGATTCTGGTTAATGTCGTCATCGGTATGGTTCTTGCCATCTATCTGCTGGGATCTAAGGAAAGACTGAAAGCCGATGCCAGAGAGCTTCTGGCCGCTTTGGTGGCAGATGATAAACTGGACGGAACCCTTTCCTATATCAGAAAATGTGATTATATTCTCAACAGATATCTGGTTTTCACCATTCTGGATTCGACCATAGTTGGTTTGCTCAATGCGGCCATCATGATGGTGCTGAGGATGCCGTATGTGGGTCTGATTTCCATTATCGTAGGGATCACCAATCTGATCCCTACTTTTGGCCCCATTATCGGAGCGGTTGTCGGAGGATTGATACTACTGGTAGAGAATCCGATGCTTGCAGTCATATTTGTGATCGCTAATCAGATTCTTCAGGCTTGTGACGGCTATGTGATCAAGCCCAAACTATTCGGGGATTCTCTTGGAGTATCCGGACTCCTGATTCTTTTGGCAATTGTGACCTTTGGCAATATGTTCGGAGTGGGAGGGCTTCTGCTTGCCATTCCTTTTGCTGCAGTCTGCGACTTCTCCTATCGGGAAGTAACACTTCCTTATCTAAAAAAACGTAAGGCAAAGAAACAATCAGAGGGAACAACGAAGTAACAGGAGGTGCACTGTCATGGGTTATACCACAAAAAAAACAAAAACCGCTGTAATCTACATTGTCATTACAGTGCTGCTGGCGGCCCTGGTCAGTGTGGCAGCGGGACTTTATAATGAACTGCATGAGACATATATCGATAGTTTTGATTATTTGGAGAATTTTATCGAAACATATGATGCTCTCCTTACCAGAGAGCATGATGAAGAGAACCGGATCCGGTCGGATTTAAAAGATATTGCCAGACTGACTGTTGCGGCCATAAAAAGAAGCAAAGACGAGATCCTTCCTTCACCATATGGAGATGGAGCTATTGTAAGGGTCAGGGCAGACAAAATAGAATCTCCGATAGACCTTTCGAATGAGATAACTCCTGAAATTTTCTCTGCGGACGATGCGGGGACTTACGATATTACAGATGGGACGCTGATCTACAGCCGTATCGCAGGTGACCTCTATTATGTTGAGGTGATGGATCTGATAGATACGGCAGAAACGACATTTGCGGCAGAAAAGTCTGATAGCGCAGATGCACTGGAAGATCTGGCGGCAGCCCATAGATGTGAATATCTCTATATGAAAGCAATCGATGACAGTGACAGCGATTATGAGATATACTGCGCAACGGGTCGATTCCGCAAGTTCAGCCGTTTGTCACAGATGGACATTTCTCAGAAGGATATGACAAAGATCAATGACAGCCTGTCGGAAGGGGCCCATCATGTTGTAAAGATTGCCGGCAGTCGGTTTTTTGTGCGGTTTAAAAGTGTTGGAAACTCCAGAGCTGCAGCAATGCTTATACCGGTAAAGGAAGCACTAAAACGCTCTGTGGAAGAGACCGTTATATTTGTTGCAGCTTTGCTGGTGGTATGCATCGTGATTGCTGCCTGGATCCTGTTTATATACTATGCCCTCGAGAATCATACGATGCCCTTGGATGAACGTGACAAGTATCAGCCTCGAACCGTACGAAACAAAGTAAAAGGAGCAGTGGTTGTTGGAACATTATTGATTTTCATTGCCTGTCTGTTCACACAGTCCCTTGAAAGTGTATATACCGAGACGACTAACGGAGAGGCTATTTTGTCATCCCTTTTCCACAGGATTGATAATGACAGGAAAAGATCCGACAAACTATGGAAGGACAGCCAGGACAGGTATACGGCCATGGCAGAGCGTGTTGCTCTTTTGATCGACAGGAACAAAGAGCTTCAGAACAGAGACTGGCTGAGGGAAGTTTCAAAAATAATCGGGGTCGAGTTCCTCATGATTTTTGATACGGATGGCAGAGAGATCATTTCTGATTCACCCTATAAAGGACTGGAATTAGGGACAACAGAGACTTCTGCGACTTTTGATTTCAGACGGCTTCTCAGAGGTGTAAAAAGCATATCCCACGCAGGAGTGAAAGACGAAGTCATTGGGCATAAACTGAATATGTACGGTATTCCTTTGAGTTTCCTTGCAGAGGATGACGCCTATGGGGCTCTTATCCTCGCGACAGATCCTGCGGCTTCCGGGAAAAAGGATTTTGCGGATGTGAATGAGATTGCAGAATCTTTGATGGCTGGAAAAGCGGTATGTTTTGCACTCGAGCCTAAGAAAGGTCTTATAAAATACAGTTCGGACAGATCGTTTCTGGGCAGGAAAGCGGTAAGA
>CACZNZ010000012.1 GCA_902782625.1 uncultured Lachnospiraceae bacterium
CTCGGATTATGGAAGAGTGGATTGACTTCCAGAAATGTTTCGGCAACATGATGGGCGCAAAATCCCAGATTTCTCTTCAGAATGCACTGGCGATGGCAGGACTTACACCTTTAGGGCAAAACCACGATGGTTTCCATGATGCCTATAACACTGCCAGACTTTTCTTAAAACTCAGGGAACAGGATCGTTTTACACTGCAACTTGACACCCTGCGTTCCGGAGAAAACACCTTCCCCGATCCTGAACCATGGACTTGGAAAAGAAGAATGATAAAATTATTCCGTGGAAAAGAAGCGGCCGATGAATTTGGCTGGAGACAATATCTGCTAAAAGAAGAATTTAAAAAGAGGTTACAATGAAAGATTATAAATGGGCTTCTCTCGGCTGCGGTGTGATTGCAAGACAGCTTGCACAGGCTTTGCAAAAAGAAGGACGGAGTCTTTATTCCGTGGCAAACCGTACCCACGAAAAGGCCGTCGCTTTTGCCGAAGAATATGGAATCAGAAAAGTCTATGACAGGATAGAAGATCTGTTTGAAGATGAGGAAGTAGATATCATCTATATCTCTACTCCTCACAATACACACATGGATTTTTTAAGAAAGGCACTTGCTGCAGGCAAACATGTGCTGTGTGAAAAATCCATCACTTTAAATACTTATGAACTAAACGAAGCAGCAGAACTTGCCCGTGCAAATGATGTGATCCTGGCTGAAGCCATGACGATTTATCACATGCCGGTCTACCGCAGGCTGAAAGACTATCTTGACAGCCACTGCCTTGGCCGTCTGCAGATGATCCAGATGAACTTTGGCAGTTACAAAGAATATGATATGTCCAACCGGTTCTTTAACCGCAGTCTTGCAGGAGGAGCATTGCTCGATATCGGTGTCTATGCCCTGTCCTTTGTCCGCTGGTTCATGAGCGTGATGCCTGATCAGATATCGAGTCAGGTCCGCTATGCAAAAACCGGCGTCGATGAACAGGCCGGCATCCTTTTGATGAATTCTGTGGGAGAGATGGCAACGGTCTCTTTAAGTTTACATGCCAAACAGCCAAAGAGAGGAACCATAGCCTATGAAAAAGGTTATATTGAGATCTTTGAATATCCCAGAGGCGAAGAAGCCCGCATCACCATCACAGAAACAGGAAAGACCGAAGTCATAAGAGAAGGAAACACTGATGATGCCTTAATCTACGAGGTCCGTGATATGGAAAAGACCGTCTCCGGCGAATCAGATGAAATGTATTTTGACTATACCTGCGAAGTGATGAGCCTGATGACCTATTTGAGAGAAACATGGGGTATGGTCTATCCGGAAGAAGAGGCCTTATATGGTATGACAGGAGAAGAGGATATCCCGGTCTCTCTTCCTGACGGTGTTCCGGGATTCTACTACCGCTTTGATACTGATGAAAATATATCGGATAGTATCCTCAGTATGATGAGTCATCACGGCATTTTCCCGGATGAACTCGGAAAGCCACAGATCATTGTCGCAATGGAAGATGTTCTTGATGGGTGGCAGGTAACAATCAAATACGGTTTCTCCCTGCCAGGTACATTTTTTGATCATGGAACATTTATCATAGAAAAAGGAAAAGCCCTCCTCGATGAAGCAAGAGAGATTGCCTCCCGGGAGAGCAGTAGCTGTGACTGGGACAGTGCCATCGCTGATTACGCCGAAAAGTCCCGCTGAATCTTTTTTCGGACAAAGAGATAAAGAATAAACCCATATACCCCTCCGGCAAGCCAGGCGGCGGGATCACACCCTACCGCGAGCGCATAGCTTCCCACATTCACGGAAAGGACCGCAGTACTGATCCTGGCAAACAGTTCGATGAAACCCATGGACATGGCGGCTACGCCGTATCCGCATCCCTGGATGGTATTGCGATAGATGAAGATCATGCCAAGCGGAATGTAACAGACGACACATTCATAGACATAGATTCGTGCCCAGGGCAAAAGCGCCTGAATATCCGTTCCTGCCGGGAAGAACAAATGCAGCATCCTGGGTATCATGATGATCATGATCAGGCCGGATACAATCGCATAGGCAATCACAAATTTTAAAGCATCGATGGTTCCCTGATGAACCCGTTTTATATTTTTGCTTCCGTAATTCTGTCCGGCATAGGTAGCCATCGTCTGTCCGATGGAAATCATACCCTGCATCATAAGATTCTGAATCTTGCTTGCTGCAGTAAAGACGGCAATTGCTTCTTCAAACCGGTTGATGGCACTTTGCATGACCATGGTTCCGGAAGCAGTTATTGAATACTGAAGTCCCATTGGAATCCCGATGGCCATCTGATGCCAGGAATCCGCCGCGTGAAGTCTCCAATGCTTTCTGCGGGGTTTCAGTACTGAAACCTTTTTTACGATATAGATCAGACACAGAATGGCCGAGATTCCCTGAGAGAGGATCGTAGCACGGGCTGCGCCTTTTACACCCCAGCCTAACGCCAGAATAAAGGCCAGATCCAAAACCACATTAAGTCCTGCAGAAAAGATCAGAAAATACAGTGGAACTTTGCTGTTGCCAATCGCCCGCAAAAAAGAGGAAAACAGGTTGTAGTACAACGTAGCCATCAGGCCTGCACAGATCGTAACGATATAATCATAGGCCTCCTGGTAGATGGAATCCGGTGTATGCATCCAGTGAAGGATGACCGGCATAGATGCCGTGCTGACAATCGTGAGGACAGTTCCGAAGATGGCAGAAAGAATGATACCGTTTCCCACAGATCTTCTTGTCCCTTCGACATCATCTGCCCCGAACCGCTGGCTTGTAAGGACCGAAAATCCGGTAGCGATTCCTATCGCAAATCCGTTGACTAAAAACATGATCGTACCGGTAGAACCCACACCTGCAAGCGCATCCTTGCCGACAAAATTACCCACGATAATGGAATCCACCATATTATAAAGCTGTTGAAAAACATTGCCCAAAAACAATGGAAACATAAACCGCAGAATGATAGCAAGCGGTTTACCTTGCGTCATATTGGTTTCCAAAACAGATACCTCCGTTAATTCATGATTCAGATTATAAAAGAAGATAGTAAATCCTGTCAACATGGAGAAAAACATGAACAAGGCAAAAAAAAGAATCTTTGATATCATTCAGATCGGACAGAAAGGAG
The DNA here is from genome assembly GCA_902782625.1 of uncultured Lachnospiraceae bacterium. Taxonomy (GTDB): domain Bacteria; phylum Bacillota; class Clostridia; order Lachnospirales; family Lachnospiraceae; genus Anaerobutyricum. The sequence continues at coordinate 3,150 of CACZNZ010000012.1, forward strand.
ACGTGCCAAGCCTTCTGTTTGATGTTTTCATCACACTGACCATCATCGTCAACATCCTGATAATGTTCCTGGACACTTTTCCGTCTCTGGATTATATGGATTCCTTCCTGCGTGCCATCGAACAGATCACCTTGCTCATTTTTCTGGTCGAATACATTTTAAGAATATGGACTTCTGAATATCTGTATCCGCAAGAGACAAAGAAAAAAGCCTTACTCCGGTTCCTGATATCTTTTGATGGCATCGTAGATCTTCTGACGATCATTCCGCTGTTCTTCCTATCCGGATTTGTTGTTTTCAGAATGATGCGTGTCGTGAGAATTCTTCATCTGTTCCGCATCAACGCACAATATGATTCGTTTCACGCAATTGCCTCTGTTTTCATCAGCAAAAAGAATCAGATCCTTTCTTCTTTGTTTATCATTGTCATACTGATGCTCGCATCCTCCCTTTGTATGTACAACGTGGAGCATGCAGCCCAGCCTGATGTATTCAAAAACGGGTTTTCCGGTATCTGGTGGAGTCTTTCCACCATCTTTACCGTGGGATACGGGGATATCTATCCGATCACCTGGATCGGCAAGGCACTGGCTGTCATCATCACCTTCCTTGGCGTATGCGCCGTGGCCATCCCAACCGGTATCATTTCTGCTGGATTTGTCGAGCAGTATACGCTGCTTCAGAAAAACAGCCTGCTCGATACCGATACGAATATGACAATCACTGTTACGGTAGAAGAAGATGCACCCTATGTCGGCTGGACAATGGAGAAGGCTGAAAAAGAATACGGCATCAATATCGCCGCCATGATCCGGGGAGGCAATGTGATGCTTCCGACAGGACAGACAGAGATTCTTGTGGATGATACCCTGGTTTATCAGACCAACCGGCTGTGATTTGCAATGAAGAGATGGATATGATACAATAGCATTTACGAATCAGATAGTATTCTCGGAAATTTTCTTTGACATAATTCATGAAGAACATTTCCGAGAGTGCTTTCTTTTTGGACAGGAATTTACATATAGTAAAGCCGTAAAAAAAGAAAGGAGAACATTTATGGATTACAAAGCAGTTGTGGCTGTCGACGCCATGGGAGGAGACAATGCACCTGATGAAATCGTCCACGGTGCCGTAGACGCCGTCACGGAAAGAGCCGACATCAAAGTTGTTCTTTTCGGTGACAAGAAAAAGATTGAATCCGTCCTCGCCGGATGTGATTATAATCCGGAACAGATTGAGATTCGCCATACGACACAGGAGATTTCCACTGACGAATCCCCTGTCACAGCCATCCGCACCAAAAAGGATTCATCACTGGTGGCAGCAATCACGGCAGTAAAGAACGGAGAATGCAGTGCTGTTCTTTCCGCCGGAAACTCCGGAGCGGTTCTCGTTGGCGGACAGATTCTTATCGGTAAATGCAAAGGAGTAAAAAGAGCACCTCTTGCACCGATCATCCCGAATGAGAAGGGGGTATCCCTCCTGATTGACTGTGGTGCCAACGTCGATGCAAGACCGGAACACCTGGTACAGTTTGCCCAGATGGGATCCATCTATATGGAGCATGTCGTAGGCATCAAAAACCCTCGCGTGGCAATCGTCAACATTGGGGCAGAAGAGGCAAAGGGCAATGCCTTAGTCAAGGAAACCTATCCTCTTTTAAAAGACTGTGACAGCATCAACTTTACAGGAAACATTGAAGCAAGGGATATCCCGAAAGGTGCCGCTGATGTTATCGTCACCGAAGCATTTACAGGAAATGTAATCTTAAAACTGATGGAAGGACTTGCTTCAACACTCATTCACAGCATCAAAGATGCCATGATGAGTTCCACACGTGGAAAAATCGGCGGACTTCTGGTTAAGCCTACCTTAAAAGAGACACTTTCCAAATTCGATGCCACCGAATACGGTGGGGCACCGCTGCTTGGATTGAAAGGCCTGGTGGTAAAAATCCACGGCAATGCCACTCATAAAGAGACAAAACATGCCATTTTCCAATGTGTCACCTTCGAAGAAGAAAAGATCAATGAAAAGATTCTTGCCAACC
>CACZNZ010000013.1 GCA_902782625.1 uncultured Lachnospiraceae bacterium
AGCTGACTTTCTTCCACGATTTCTTTATTTTTGATCATACTCCGTCTACAGTACGGACAGGTATCCTTCCCTTCTTCACGAGGGGCTCCACAGCCGGGACAGTTAGCAAAATATTCGATTTTTGTCCGGGTAATCTTTTTCTTGGTTTCACGACTTGGTCCAAAACCGAGTCCCTGGATTATCCATTTCAGGAACTTATACACTATGACAAAAGGTGTGATGAATATGGCAAACATAAGTCCCAATACGATAAGCCCCGCAATAAAATCCATAAACCCGAAATCACTGTCTTCACTCTCACTTCCATTGCTTCTGTTCTCATCAAGGGTCTGCTGCCGGTCAGAAGCAAAGGCAAAGGCGTCATTCGGATATACGACGGATACGTGATATTTTTGAGAAGACGGGAGAGAGGTACGAAACGCCAGATAGCCGTCTTCGATCTGGCAGTCCGGCTGCCATGCTCCTGCTTTCTCCGCATTCCATTTAATGACAAGCTGTCGCACATCTATCGTATCAAACCATGCGGGCGTAAAGGAATAAACCGTCTCCCCCTCGACCCATTTATTAATCATATACATATGATCCTGAATCATAGAGAATTCAACCGTGACGGTCTCTCCTTCTTTATAACCCCGGTCGAGATAGATAGAGAGCGAATTGCCTTTATCATTAATGTGATCAATCGTTTTGGTAAACGGTGTAATATCCTTGTGATGACTGTTAGGAACACCCAGATCGATCCATTCCAGTTCCCCGATAGAATCATCGAGCACGGTCCATTCAATATGGTAAACCATCCTAAGGGATGCATCCTCATTGACATCGATCGTAATAGTAAAATTCTTTATCTCATCGGTTGCCGCGGCTTTGACACTGTCAAAAGGAAGAAGGAACATTGCTGCTGTGGCAATGACAAAAAATATGAATCCTAATGCTGTCTTTTTCATTCTATTCATCAGCAATACCTCCTGAGAGGACATTCTCCTGTCATGTATGCGGAATAAGCCCTGTGACCGGCACATTCCGGATTATCCCATATCGTTTCCCAGTCGTCTTTTAATATATTTCCTAAAGGCTCATCTGACAGCCAGCTCTGGCAGGGAACCACATTGCCGCCCGGCGTTACAGCCATGTTGGAAAGGCAGGCACCGCAGGTAGGGGAAGGGATATGAAGTTCCTCAAACACTTCCTGCCTGATCCATCCCGGAGAAGTAAAGGCGATTTCCATCCCGTGTTCATTACAATAGGCAACCGCTTCCCGGAGGATTGCCTCCAGCTCTTCGCTGGATAACTGCAGCCGTTCTGAAGCTTCCAACGCTGCATTGCCTGTCGTGATCAGTCCGGAACAGGTCACATAGATCACGCCTTTTTCATGGAGGTATTCCAAGGTTTTTATATAGTCTTTATTCAGTCTGCAAAGCGGTGTGTTGATACTGACAGAAAGCCCTTCCGCCAGTGCATTATCTAATCCCTTTGCCGTATCCTCATAGTGATCAGCTCCTACGAGCTTGTTATGCACCTGAGGGTCGGGCGAATAAAATGTGATCTGTACACTGTCAAGTTCCGCCTCATGCAGTTTTTTACAGAAACTTTCCGTGAGTTTAATTCCATTGGTATTCAGCCGGGATATAAACCAGCGGGAATATCCGATCAGTTCAAACAGGTCCTCCCTCATGGTCGGTTCCCCTCCTGTAAATGTTACCTGCGGAATCCCTGCTGCACGGCAATGATCGAGAATCTGTTTCCAGGATTCTGTTGACAGCTCCTCTTCTTCCGCATGAATCTGATCGGCGGCATAACAGTGGACACATTTCTGATTGCAATGCCATTTTCCGTTCTTTGTCATGGCACTGATCATCAAATCCATCCGATGCGGCGCAGTCATAAAGGGAGCATAGTCTCCTATACTCATGTAATGGACATCTGTCGTCACTTCTTCCCGATAGGCAATCTGGCGAATCGTCTCATAGATTGTCCGGATATCCTTCCTGATACGGTTCCTCGAAAGAACAGGAATAACCTTCTTAACATTTTCAGCTGCATTCTCAAGAATGAGATGGATCTGTTCCTCATTGATTTCATGCCCGTCATACTGGTTAGTCTCACGGATCATCTCCGCGAGCATGACTGCCCATGCAAAGTTCACTGGCACAATATCCGCACCGTTGATAATGGCTATACTCGGGTTGAGTTCATTCTCCTCTTTCTTGGGTGGAATCAGATGAATACGGATCGCTCCGGGACCGTCAGGATTCAGCGTCGTGTGAAGAACTTCATGGAACACTTCATCCATATAGGCCTGGATCCCTTTCACGGTCTTTGTTTTTCTGAATAGTTTAGGTATAGAGATCATAGCGTCCTCCATTACTCTTATTATCTTTTATAAATTAACTTACCAAAAGCATTATACCTCATTTCCGATTTTCCTACTACTGAAAAAAACAGTAAATAAATGTTTTGACAAAAGACCCGCTCGCATGTACAATCACTTGAAGTAAAACAAAACAGGAGGCAATTATGAAAAGAAAATTATTACATACATTCACTTTAGCGGTTCTCTTCACATTTTCAGTGTTACTGACAGGCTGTTCCGGTCAGGGTGCCGGCACATTACATAAACTGTCAGGATACCTGCTTCATCCTTCAAACCTGTCATCTCCGGAAGATATCAATCTCCGCAGTGACGATGGCTGGAGCTATTATTTTACATACAAAGATGAGGATTATTATGCAGAATACTCTTCGGATACCTGGAAGATCTATAATTCCTACCGGATCAAAAGTCCCAGGGACATTCTCCTGATCTGTAAAGCTCTCGATGCAGAGCACCGGGTGCCAAGCAGAGATTATGAATCATTCCGTACCCCGGCCGATATGGCCTTTGAATGGGAACAGCACAATATCGCTTATGAGCAGCTCCCGGAAGATAACTCCTGGAGAGCGAACGCCAAAAATGTAGATCTCGATCCGGAAGATCAGGGAAAGACCTTCAAAGACATCTACGAGGAACGAACCGGCAACAAAATCGACCTGGAAAAAATCATGGAAAATAAAGGCCGGATCAAAGAAAAGCTCAAAGAGAAGCTCAAAGAAGTCCTTGAAGATCAATAACTAATCCCATCGTATGGAGAGCAGCGACAAAGCACTTAGAACAAAAGCAGCGGCCTCGGCAACCGGCGTGGCTAGCCAGAGGCCGTTCACTCCAAAGATCAACGGTAATCCTAAAATCGCCAGAACCTGGAACACAAGCGTTCTGGAAAAGGCCAGGAAGGCTGAGACCTTCCCGTTATTGAGGCCTGTGAAATAGGCCGATGCATATTCGTTAAACCCCTGCAGCAAAAAGGTGAATGCATATAAACGCATTGCAAAGACTGCAAGGTTACACACCTCTTTATCATATCCGACATAGATTCCCGCTATGAGTCCGGCAAAAAGCCAGCACAGCACAAACATGATTACACCGGATACCAGATTCAGTATGATTCCTTTCTTTAGAAGACTCTTCAGTTCTTCCTTATTTTCAGCGCCGAAATGATAACCCACGACCGCCGTGGCTTCCATGGCCAGACCAATATATACGGAAGAGAAAATCCCTTCTACAAAGACCGTTACCCCGTATGCAGCGACACCATTTTCTCCAATCATACGCAAAAGCTGGTAATTATACAGCACAAAGATGACGGATGTCGCCATATCATTGATCATCTCTGAAGCCCCATTGTAACAGGTATCAAGCAACGCTTTCCAATAGATCTTATCTCTCACAAATCGTAAAAGGCTGGAATTGTCACGTGAAAAATAGATCAAAGGGACCAGTCCGGTAATCGAGGCACCGATACCCGTTGCCGCAGCAGCTCCAATCATGCCCCATCGGAACACAACCACAAACAGATAATCAAGAATTACATTGCTCAAAAGATTGGCAATGGACAGATACAGGCCGATCATCGGCTTTTCTGCCGTCACAAGCAGCTCCTGGAACGCGTAGCCGCAAATCATGATTGGAAGAAACAAAAACAGTGTTCTTCCGTAAGGCACCCCATATTTAAGAATGCCTGGTGTTGCCCCAAGAGCCGTCGCCACTGCAGGAAGAAAGGCAATGCCAATGACCGCAAGAAGCACACCCATGACAATCGCCACTTTGATAATCATTGTAAAATAGGCATTGGCTCTTTGTTTATTTTCTCTTCCCAGCTCCGCCGCAATCAGCGCACTGCCACCCGTGCCGAACATATATCCGACCATGGACAAGGCCAGCTGAAACGGATACACGACATTGACCGCAGAAAAAGCTGTCTTCCCGATATAATTGGAAATGTAATAGCCGTCCACCACATCATAAGTGATGGCAATCAATATCATCCCGATTGTCGGAAATGCATAAAGCAATAATTTTTTATAGGTAAAATGATCTGATATTTTTATATTTTCCATAGCTATTCCGTTACCGGTATATCCAAAACCAGTTTTTCAAAATTCTCAACATAAAGAGCATGGAATCTCAGCATCTTATTCCGGGAATACAGATTGCCGGCCCACTCTATCTCTGATTCAAATCCATTCTTTCCGTCGTCATTTTCCACGAATTCAAGTTCCAATGCCGCTCCCGGCGCATCATAGGCATTTTCCATCTGCAGCTCAAAAGGATGCAGCTCATCAAATTCTCCGGCATCGATATTCTGCTGATAGTTTACTTCCATCGGTTCACTGAGATATGGCGAACTGCCTTCAAAGAAGTAGTCATAACTACTGTGTGTAATCCCATCTGCAACCTGTCTTTTGATCTGCGCGATCAGTTCGTTCAGATCATGGACCTGATCCATATGGATGCCTACAGGGAGATTCTTGATCATCATTCCCACAGAATCCGAGGCAAAACTGCCCAGACGGTTATTGAAGATCCAGTTGGTCATAATGTCATTTTTCCCGGAAATCTCGTGCAACGTAAGAATGGCCGCCGCAATCGCCAGGACACTTCTGGTGGTATTCCTGTATTTTTCGGCTGCTTTCAGGTCAGAGGCATCAAACGGCAGTTTTACGATTTTTTTGTCGGCAACGAGCACCATGACACGGTCATATTCCACCAGATCCGGTTCCGGTCTCATGACCCATTCATATCCACCGTACTGCTTCAGATAGTATTCCCTATCTTCCTGATATTTTGCTTTATGACGCATCCTCATCTCGGAAGCAAGATAGGAACAGTAATAATCTTTCTTCAAAGGTTCTCCACGATAAGCCCGGATGATATCATCAAACAAAAGACCCAACGAACTGCCATCCATAGCCAGATGATGCACATCAAAGAACAGATAGGAGTATCGTTCCGACAAGAACATCCGAACCCTCAAAAGCGGAGAATTGAACATTCTGAATGGACGGATCAGCGTATCTTTTAACCGGGCTATCTCGATATCTCTCATTTTTTCAAGTTTTACCTCCGGAAGCATCTGCGGCGTATACTTCTGAACCAGTTCCAGATCATCATCAAAGTAGATCTTCATGGCAAGTGCCGGATGATTGCGTATGGCTGCATTCACTGCCCGGCAGAGTCTTTCCGGATCCGTCTTTTTATTGAACCGGAAAAAGTACGACATGTTGTTCCACATCGTAGACTTCACTTTCGCTAACTGACAGTCGATCATGACAATCTGCATCGGAGTCAGCTTATGCCGTTTCCCTCGTTCAATTTCTTCTCTTTCATCAAGAGACAATTCCCTTTTTTGTTTTTTCAATACATCCGCTAGTCTCTCCACAGTTCGATAAGCATAGATATCAAAACTCGTCAGGCCTTTCTCTTTCAGTTTTGAGGCCAGAACCATACTCTTTAGGGAGTCTCCACCCAGATTAAAGAAATCATCCACGATACTGATCTGCTCTTTATCCATATGCAA
>CACZNZ010000014.1 GCA_902782625.1 uncultured Lachnospiraceae bacterium
GATCTGATCATGCCCTTCGTAACCGTGTAAGCAGTCACATTGGCAGTCCGGTCAAGCTCGATCAGGACGGAGATCGTATTCCTGTCCTTTCCGGGCACGAGGGAGCAGAGATCGTTTGTAAGCACCTGCGGGAGCATCGGGATCGTACGGCCCGGAAGATAGATAGATGTTCCTCTGTTTAAGGCTTCCTGATCCAGCTCACTGCCCGGCAGAACATAAGCGGTGACGTCTGCAATATGGACGCCCAGCACATAACCGGAGGATGTGACCTCAAGGCTTACTGCATCATCCATATCCTTGCAGTCTGCAGAATCGATCGTCATTACAGACAGGTCTCTGAAATCTCTTCTGTCAGGTCTGGATTCGACTTCAAAATCCTGCGCTTTTAACCCTGCCAAACGTGCCGGAAACTCTACCGGGACTCTGTGATCCTCCAGCTTTTTCTCGATCTCCGCATTAAGAAATGCTGCCTGGCTGAATTCATTCATTTTTTTCATGGCCGCTTCCTCCTGTTGTGCAAACGCGTTAAAGCATTGGGACAGTTAAGGACTGCCGATAGGTTATCGGCAGTCCTTAACTGTCCCAAGCTTAACAAATATGCTCCTGTCTCCCGGAATTATCGAGTTCCGGTTAAACTTCCCCTCTGCCCGGCGACGATTGCCGGGATGCGTGGGTATGATGCTGACGCATCCCGGGCAGGCCGCCGTCGACTTTTAGTCGAGATGGAGCCAGCAATTGTCTCCAGGCTCCTGTGTGCACATACCGGCGTTAAGGATCGTCTCCTCCGGCCTGTATCCGCTGTTGATCACTTCCATGGCTGTCACCTCCTTTCTATCAGCGCCTGATGTTCTGCTGATATTGTTACTATACATATCTCCTCCTTCCTTTCTGGAATACTGGCGTTCCATTCTCCTTTCTACTGTTTAAAAAACCCGCGGATCTCCTCGGGACAATTCTAATGTACTCGTGTCGGCATCAGAGATCCTGCTGTCACGATCATTCTGGCAGGTCCCGGTTTCCTGCCAGGAATTGTTGAGTTCCAGTTAAGGCCAGGCCATGGAGCACAAAAAAAAGAGACCTGCAAGCTGATTCTCAATGCTTGCAGGTCTCCAAAATACTTTGTTGATCCCCAAAAAGCAAATACTATCTATTAAGCCAATGGAAAGCATCGATTATACTATAAAGGTCCTCATCTGAAAAATCTCTATACCAAACAAAATCATTATACAGTCGGTTATATTCATCTGCTTTAACCTGGTTATCCAGGTGCGAATAAGTAAGAGAAGCAACTTTATATAAAATCGCAATCATCTTTGCTTCAGGATCATCACCAAATCCCCAGTTTACAGAATCATAATATAAAGGTATTGCCACTTCCAGATATTCAGCAGCGCTTTTATAATCTGCAGCATTGTAATATGCATTCGCTGCAAATACAAACGAAGTCGCGGCAGTGTATTTATCTGACGTGCTCATATTATTCTCAAAATAGCCGCTTGATTCCAATGCATGGTATAACGTTTTTTCATTATTATTTAATCCACTCGTAACCAATGCAGCTCTTAAATGAGTCACTGCTATTTCCGGTTTTTTCTCAGGTGCATATTTATCAAAAGCCTCCAATGCTTTATCATAGTATTTATCTGCATTTGAAAAGTCTTCAGAATCGGAATATGACTGAGCAATACCACTATAATACTGCGGGATTCCTTTGTTATCATTCCATATAACAATATACTTATCCAGGAAAATCGCTATTTTATAATTACTGACACACTCTTTAGTTTTTTTTATGTTTCCAAAGCTCTCTCCCAAAGCAATTTGACCATCTAATAATTCTTCCATCTGACACTTATATACTTCAGCCAAATCTTTCCCACCCCATTGCCACGATAGAAACAACATTAATACTACAAGTACGCCAGTAAGAGCAGCCTGCTTTTTTCTTTGATTAATGCGGTTTACTATTACGACAATTATCGTAAATATTGTTGCAGCAGGAAAGAATATATTAAATCCTGTAAGGAAACGCTCTTGGAAAGTATTTGCTGTGCCGTTTTCACCGAAGGAAAATGTATTTGTTACAGCATTAATCAGGCCAAAAAACAGGCCAACTGATAAAGGCAGACACACCATAAATGATATAAGAGAAATTATATCCTTACGATCCTTTACTATTTGTTTTAACCGATTAATCATCACCGCCCGTCTCTCTTTTCCTGATTATCAGAAATCCGCTTTTCTTCTGTCAGAATCCACATATTATAATCTAAATCTGTATCAGCCATGTTATAAAGACCGTGTAATCTGGAGTCTAAATCTTTAGTGATCCTGTCTTGATGTTCGTTTTCTGCCAATATATTTTTCGCTTCAACTAATGATTTCAAGCAGTTGTTAAAATCCTCTGTTCCTAAATAAGCATCACTTAACAACAAATAAGCAGCAGCTATATTTTCCTCCTGTGGCCCCTGACTATCCTGATAAAGCTGAATAGCTTTTTCGAAATATTTTTCAGCATTTTCGAAATCACTATTATTTAAATAAACATAACCCATTGTCTGATAAGCATACGGCCTTGTTGTTCCGGCATTATTTTTTTGTCTGTCACATATTGCGATTGCCATCTGTGCTAATTGTGAAGCTCTCTCATGATTACCTGAATCTGAATAGCACCAGGCTGCAGTAATATAACTATGCGCAGAATACAGGTTTTCCCTCCCATATAATCCTTCTGAAATTTTTATAGCATATTCCGCATTTTCAATGCTTTTCTCGTATTGATGTAATTGTCTGTTATCCTCTGTCAATGCTTCATAAATGTGAACAGTATTAATATTATCATTTCCAAGTATATTTTTTCTGATCTCAAGTGCTTCCGTATGATTCTCAGCGGCTTTATCAAACTCTCCCGCATTACTATAAAACTCTCCCAGGTCATAATATATGGCAGCTGTTGCCATATGATTTTTCCCTACCGTATTCAGCGCCATCTCCAGCGCCTCGTCCAAATACTCTTTTTGTTTCGCTGCATTGTTCATTGCCCCATATACTCTGGACAATGAATTATAAGATAATGCAACATAGATATTATTATTACCATAAAGCTTCTTTTCGATTCCAAGAGCTTTTTCCTGTGCTTCCTCTGCGAGATCCCACTGATGATTCCAGGCATATGCCTGCGCCAGGTTTGAATATACTTTTGCTATTGTATTATCCTCTTGAAGTTCCAATTCTTCCCATGTCGATACAGCATTTGTCAGACTTAGGACTGCTTCCTGATAATTTCCAATCGTCATCATCAGAATTCCGTAGTCGTTGAGAAGGTTAACCCGCCCAAGATTCTTTATTTCAAATTGATAATATAATTTTCCAAGTACATCGTACCATTCAATTGCCTTTTTGAAATTTCCAAGTTCAGTATTACATTGTGCTATCATTTGAGAAATTTGAATCTTATGCCTAAAAAATGTTGCCTTATCATACAAGTCATTCA
>CACZNZ010000015.1 GCA_902782625.1 uncultured Lachnospiraceae bacterium
CAGCCGACTCTTCTATCCTTCATTCTCATAGAATTCTCCAATCATCTCTTCCAATAAACAGGTCATCATGCGGATATTCTTTAGGGTCAATGCTGCTGCTTCCGCTTTACTCATAGTGCAAGACGAAGGCGGAAAGGATATCTGCTTATTTGCTTTCAAGTCTTCCGGGGTTCTTTCCTTCCTGAGCATATCTGACTCTTTCTTTTCACATGTTGCTTCCTGAACTATTTTGTTATTCTCCTGGTCTATGGATTTAATGGTAAGATCCTTGGATCCTCCATTATTGTCGGCGATCTCATATTCCATGCTGACAAAAGCTGTGCAGGGATCAAAACTCCTGACATAGATCCTTCTTACATAGAGTGGGGTCCGGCTATACTCAAAGCGGATCAGCCCGGTCAACTCTAACTCCTTCGTATACTTATCAACAGTATGTCGACTACATCCTAGCTCTCCCTGCATCTGTCTCTTTGTCAATACTACATATCGATATCCCCGGTCATCGATCCGATTATTACTTCCGGATTTTCTCTTAAGATCCAAAAGGATCCCAAAGAGGATCTTGGCTCCATTGGTCATATAGGAGTAGTTTTTCTGTTCCAGTATCTCTCTCGGTATCTTTACATATTTCTTCATCGCTGTCCTCCTCTCTTCTACGGTGGAACTCCATGCCGATCTTCCTCTTTGACGGCAGGATTCCCATACATTTCATACTGCACTCTGGAACGGTAATAGTTCTCCATGGTCATTGGCGCATTATATAGGGTCGTCAGTAAATAACTCTTTATATTGCTTACATTTGTCGTGCTTTTTTTCAGGCATTCCAGGACATACTGGATATGGAACATCTGAAGCTTCATGAACTGACTTTTGACCACTGGCAGTGGTTTCTCTACACCTGCGATCTTTACCGTTGCCTGATCCGGCGTTTGAATAATGTCCGCGATCAGACCGATCAGTTCATCAATCAATCCCTGGTCTTTCGGGAAATCATGGACCAGATAATCATAGCTCGTCTGATTCTTTACAAGGGAAATGACATCCTGGCAGGGAGCTCTTGCCTTTTTGTCTCCTCGATAAGATGGATCGGTCTCACTAAACTCAGTCTTATTCTTATCAGTCTTATTAGCGTGTGATTTCCACATTTCAAGGGGTGTGTTTTTCACATCGCTTAAAATGTGATTATCACATTCCTCAGGGCATAAAAAAATATCCTTATTTTCTGAAAGGATACTTGCAAAATTCTTAATATAGAGAGCGTTTGGCTTCCCTCTCCCCTGACGCTTTTTTTCTACCAGACCTATACCGTGTTCAACGTCCAATTCTTTCAAAAGACTGACTGCTTTCTGGTTTCCACATCCGAGCCTCTCCATGATCTCCTGGATGGTGTAATAGATGTATACGTGCCCTTCTTCGTCAAACCACCGGTTTCTGAGGCTGAGCTGCATCCGGTCTAGCAGGATCCCGTATAGGATTTTCGCTTCTGTTGTGATATTCCGGTAATAATCATGGGTAAACAAAAGCTTGGGCACTCTGTAGTAAGCAAAGTACTGTGCCTGTTTCCTGTGAAAGTAGTCCAGCTCTTTTGGCCTCTGCTTGGTCATAATTATCCGGCTTTTCTCCTCCATTCTTTCTGAATCATGTTGTTGACGGCCTCATACGGTGTTGGGTCTTTGATTCCATAAGCATTATGAATGTCAATTCGTTCCTCCCTGGATTCTCTCTTTATGTGCTGCACTCTTTTTTGAATAATCCTGTTCGTCCGCTGGCTTTTTCTATCTTTCTTCATCATGATCTCCTTCCTTTCGGAGCTTCCTAAAGGGCAGTCTTTCCCTCTCTTATAAACTGTTAACGGCGACATCCAGCTTTCCTGGGAAACGACGGGCATTTAAGCCATATGATAATTGTACTTCTTTCGTCTTCTGGTCTTCTTCTCCTCACGAATGATATTGGCGATCGCTATACATGCCGTCGGATCGGAATATCCGTAGATGTTGCACCAGGGTCTTCCTTTTTTATCTCTGGTGTAGTGTTCTGCTCTTTGTCTGTCCAGGATCTTCTTTCTTACCGTCTCATCCATTATTTCACCCCCTCCCTCGGTTTTGTCCGCTGTTGTTGAGCCCATAGTAACAGCATCTCCAACCAATTACCACAACATAATATGGCATGCATTTTATTAGGGATTATTGATTTTTATTTGCTTTCACTTTAAAAGAGAATACGGAAAACTCTTTATATACCATGATTTTTGAAAAAATGCTTTCTATGAAACATGCATATTCATTTGATTCTATTGTCTGTCGATGTCAAAAATCGGTCATAATCTGACCGATTTCTAAAAAAACCGGCAAAAAAATTGCCGGCCAGTATGGATTCCTTTCTTAGGATACATACGGTCGGCAAATGTTCGGATTTGAATTAGAATTAGTAATATTATTATTATCGACTACTCATGTTATTCTTCCAATCTATTAGGTCATCAGGGAGAGTATTTCCAGATTCTTTTCTCTTAAAAATTTGTTTGCGGCATCGATTCCATCATTGCTCAAAGCGCGAAGAATATACTGGAGAGCCTGGTGCCTTCGGTCATCATCATCTAACTGAATATGGGCCCGCCTCAACAATATAGTACTGATCCAGTCAGGAAGCTGCAGAATCAGACATAACATAACAACAAAATCTATGCCTCCATTCTTTGCCGGATCATCCAGCCAACGTGTCAGTGACCGTAATGATATCTGTAATAAGCCTGCCAGCTCATCCATCTTTATACCCTTTTTCTTCCTCAGCTTGTTCACTGCTTCACGGAAAGACCTTGGGAATTCCTGGCTGTACTTATACCTTGCATCAATTTCATCCAGCTTTTCTACCTCCATAATATCTTCAAGATAGAATAGAGTCTGGCTGATATAGTCAGCATCATAGTAAATCCGGTTAAGAACAAACTTCCCTGTACTCTTCTGTACAAATTTACGGATAAACCTAAGGCAACATTCATCGACATGCCTGTTGGCCCAATCTGTAAGCAAACGTTCACCATTTTCCAAATACACATACTTAGGAGTGTTGCGTACTATATGTCCATCTGCATAGATATATCGGCCACTGGTCAACAGGTTGCAAAAATCCTGATTATTCTCCTTGAGATTATCAGCTGTAACCGGATCAATCACAAAAGTATGTTGATCGACTCTCCAGGCGTCAGGATCAAAGGCAAAAGGCTTTATGGGTTTTTTCTGCACATAATTAAGAGCTCCTTTGGCCTGAATACATCCCAGCTGAATCATTCTGGCTCGAACACGAAAGTGCGGCTGGAAGAACTTGTATGCCAGCTCTCTTCCAACAAAGTCATATATCTCCCCAGCATGCCTGCAACCTTCAGCCAGAACATATGTCTCATTGATCATCTCTTTTGTCAATGTTTCTGGCATCGTAAATGCATAA
>CACZNZ010000016.1 GCA_902782625.1 uncultured Lachnospiraceae bacterium
AATCTTCCGACACCGTCTGCGGAGAAGAGTACTTTGTCCGTCACATCATAGGTTACCACAACTTCCGGCCAGTGAACCATCGGTGCCTCCACAAAAGCAAGCGCATGCCTTCCGAGACGAAGCGTGGAACCAGACTTAATGATGACGCGTCTGTCCGCATAATCCGTTCCGAAAAAATTCTTCATCATAGCAAATGCTTTCTCAGAAGAAACGATGGTCGTGTTCTTATAAAACTGCATGAAATTAGCAATGTTTGCAGAATGATCCGGTTCCATATGCTGCACGATCAAATAATCCGGTTCTTTCCCTCCGAGCATTCTCTCTATGTTGATCAGCCACTCACTTCCGAAACGCTGATCCACGGTATCCATGACCGCAATCTTTTCATCGAAGATGACATAGGAATTATAGGACATTCCATTCGGTACTTTGTACTGTCCCTCAAAAAGATCAATATCATGATCATTCACACCCACATATCTGATATCGTCAGTAATATACATGTTTACCTCCCTGAAATATAAGAATTTACCTTGTAATACATGCTACGTGTCATTACATAAAGTATAACAAAAATATACAGATAAAACAGTAAAATTGCAACACATATCAGGACATTTTCGTACATCGTAAAAAATGTGTCGGAAAGCAAAATTCCCTCACACAAAAAAACGATTTTATGGTACTATAACATGGTGACAATCAACGAATTATAAGAGGTGAGTATTATGACAAAAGTAACTGATGATATTATTTATATCGGCGTCAATGACCATCAGATCGATTTATTTGAAGGACAGTACGATGTCCCTAACGGGATGGCATATAATTCCTATGTAGTCCTTGACGAGAAAGTCAGTGTGTTTGATACGGTAGATCAGCATTTCGGAGATGAATGGCTTGCTAACCTGAAAGAAGCGCTCGGAGACAGAACTCCCGATTATCTGATCGTGCAGCACATGGAGCCTGACCACTCCGCAAACATCGCACGATTTGCGAAAGAATATCCTGAGGCAATTATTGTGGGCAATGCCAAAACATTTACTTATATCAACCAGTTCTTTGGCACAGACTATGCAGACCGCCGTCTTGTGGTCAAGAATATGGAGACGCTTACGACAGGTGCCCATACCTTTACCTTCGTATTCGCACCTATGGTTCACTGGCCTGAGGTCATGCTGACTTACGATTCTACCGATAAAGTCCTTTTCTCCGCCGACGCATTCGGCAAGTTCGGCGCTCTTGACGTAGAAGAAGACTGGGCATGCGAGGCACGCCGCTACTATATCGGCATTGTCGGCAAATACGGAAAAATGGTGCAAAATGTACTCAAGAAAGCTGCAGGACTGGATATCCAGATTATCTGTCCTCTGCATGGACCGATCCTTACCGAGAATCTCGGATACTACCTTGATCTTTATAATACCTGGTCCTCCTACGGCGTAGAGACCGAAGGAACGGCAATCTTCTATACATCCGTCTATGGTAACACTAAGAAAGCTGTCGAACTGCTTGCAGAAAAGCTCGAAGCAGAAGGCTGTCCTAAAGTTGTTGTAAATGACCTTGCCAGGGAAGACATGGCAGAATGCGTAGAAGATGCATTCCGTTACGGCAATATCGTCCTTGCCACTACGACTTACAACGGAGATATCTTCCCGTTTATGAGAGAGTTCATCGCAGACCTTGTGGAGCGTGATTTCCAGAACCGCAAGATTGGTCTGATCGAGAACGGAACATGGGCGCCTGCAGCAGCAAAAACCATGAAAGCTGCCCTGGAAAACTGCAAGAATACTACATTTGCAGAGCCAGTCGTCACCATTCGCTCTGCGATGACTGACGCAAATCGCGACGAGATCGCCGCACTTGCAAAAGAGATGAAATAATCTCGTATGAAAAAATCCAAAGGGATGTTTTGCATTCCTTTGGATCTTTTTTTATTTTTCTAACGAAGCGATACTGATTTCTTTGATCAGCCGGTGTAAATACTCACTTTTAACCTCATCCTCTTCCTTGTAGATATCTTCCAGGCGGATAAACCGAAAAGTATCTCTGTAATAACGTCTGAAATCGGGGATGGATTTCGTTTTCATTTCCTCGATGATGATACCGAATCGTTTCTTGGCGACGGGAAAAGGAATGAAGAGATTTTCCTCCTTTTCATAACAGGTCGACGCCTTTGCGGCAAGCCGGTGTTTGCGATCAACGTATTGCCCGATGCTTCGGTGCACGGCACGGTCTTCGGCCGGAAGATAATAATAGTCGCGATAATTCGGATAATAATACCGCAAACCGGCATTCACACAGGGGATGTCGATCACAATCCGGTCCTCTGTCACTGAAAGGTTCCCTAGGAGACTATCCACCTGCAACGGCCGGGGGATCCGTACCTGAGGCATCGAAACTGACAGCCGCAACGCGTCCTTGAATTCTGGAAAAGTTACCGACGAGATCTCCACTTTCTGTAAAGACAGTGCACAATCTTCAAGCATGGCGTGGTAGGAGAGAAGCGGCATCAGGC
>CACZNZ010000017.1 GCA_902782625.1 uncultured Lachnospiraceae bacterium
AAGTGCATATCCGAGTCCGGTAAGGCCTCCCAACATCTCTGCAGCAACTACCGATGTCCATGCTGCACTTACAGAAAGTCTGAGTCCCGAAAAGATAATCGGTGCGGCCGAAGGAAGTACGATCTTGACCAGGAATGTCTTCTTATCCAGTTCGAGTACATCCGCCAGTTCTATGTACTGAGTATTGATATCCCTAATTCCGCTCAAGGTGTTAACGTATACCGGAACAAGTACCGCCTTTGCTATTATGATGATCTTGGACAAGTCTCCGATACCGAACCAGAGGATGATAAGAGGAATCCATGCATAGATAGCTATCTGTCTGAGAACATTGATAATGGGATCAACTATTCTTTCTACGATTCTGCTGAAGCCTGCCAAGATACCAAACACCAGTCCAATGGCAATTCCCCAGGCACATCCGAACAATACTCTTCTCAAGCTTACAAGCAAATCTACCTTCAGACTTCCGTTTTTTATTATCTCCCATAATGCGACAACACATTTTGTGGGAGACGGAAGAATAACATCATATATAAGTCCTGCGTTTGAAAAGAGTTGCCATATTACGACGAGAATCACCGGTACTATTGTCATATTAAAAAATTTTAAAAATCTGTTTTTCACTTTATCTCTCCCTAACAGACTTTTAAGATGTTAATCGAAATATTGCTCTGCGAAGCTGTTCTCTATATCAGCACCGCCATCAAACGCAACATCATATTCGATCAGCCAGTCATAGAAATTATCGGTCACCTGCTGAAGTTCATCTTTTGTATCTGTCCATGAAAATCTTGTTTCTTTACCTACATTCCACCAATAGATGGTATTTTCTGCGGGAACACGGCTTTCTGCCTCATATATTGCTGCTGCAGCATCGGTATCCACATATTCCCAGGCCTGGATTGCTTCCTCCAGTTTAAGATATGCTTTTGTTATATTTGGATAGCTGTCTGCAAATTCTCTGGTGGTGAAAATAACTCTCATTCCGCCTCCGCCGACATACACACCATCTTCGGGGGCAACTTCCAGAACTTTACACTCTCCACTGATAAGTATGGGGTTAACAGGTGTGGTGGGATGATAGATAATTGCATCTACCTCTCCGGCAAGAAGTGCATTTACATATTCCTGGGTATTGATGATATTTACATCTTTTCCTATTTCCCATCCTTCTCTGAGAATAAGCTCCTCTGTTACTACATAGGGACAGCTGGATGCTGATGTTGCTATGGTCTTTCCCTTAAGATCCTGGAAAGTTTCATAACCCGAATCAGATCTGACAATTACATCTACAATCTCGGGGCTGGGCTTTCCTGTTGCCCATACAGCCACAAGATCCGCTCCTTTTTCTCTGTTAAGAAGGAAGGGGTAAAGCATACGGTTTGCGAAATTTAGATCTCCGCGTGCCATTAATTCCTCCTCGAAATTTTCAGCACCTTCAACTATGGTTACTTTAATTCCCGATGATCCGAATAGATCCTCAAACCATCCTTTTCCCTGAGCAATAAGCTGATTATCTTCAACAGCAACTTTTATTTCGTTTAAACCTTCTTCGAATTCATATGTTGCTTTAAGTTCCTGAATAAGTGCTCCGATAATTTCTTCATCAATCTCATCATCGGGTGTAATATGTCTGGTCACATACTCTTTGGCAAGTTCTATTGCTCTGTCGGAATATGTGCCTTCAGTTACAGCATTTTCGGATCCGGTAGAATTTCCGTTTCCGTTATTACCGCTTCCTGTATTTCCACAAGCCGTTAACAATACCGTTGAAAGAAGTACGGCGATAGCGCCTCTAAATCTAATTTTCATTTTTTCTCCTCTTTATTGTTCATCCGAGACATGTTCTCGGATGAACGATTTATATTTTTATGCTACGGAATGCTCTGTTCTTGCGATGATCTCATCCTGTACACCGGGATGAAGTCTTGTGAAGAATGCTGAGAATCCTGCTACTCTGACGACCAGATCTCTGTGATTCTCGGGATGCTTTCTTGCGTCCTTGAGAACCTTGGCATCTATGCAGTTGAACTGGATATGGTTTCCATCGAGATCAAAGTAACCTTTAATGAGAGCCTTAAGTGCTGCATTTCCTTCTTCAGTCTTAAACTGCTCGGG
>CACZNZ010000018.1 GCA_902782625.1 uncultured Lachnospiraceae bacterium
GCCGGGTCATCATAATCCCGTCCGGGATGGAAGCCATACTTCCCAGCATTGGGGCCTTCGAAAACCTCAGCATTAGAAAGAAGGAAAAGAAAGTCTTCTGTATCCTTACCACTGTATGTGCCATAATCTTTATTGGCAAGATTCTCACAGTGTGTCGTTACAATAGCTTTTCGTTCTTCGGGAAGAAATGCATGATCCAGAAAGCCTTTGCCGGTATAATCGATCCCCTGCCGATTTGCAGACGCATCGTATCCATTCAGCCAGCTGCGAAGTGTACTGTCTCCCCAGTTGACATTCTCATCTGTCTCATGAAACGGCTTGCTGTCCGGCATACGATCGGCCAAAAGCAGCATTTTTTCTTTTTCGATATCCAATACCCGCCAACGAATAGGCGAAATACGGAAATAATGCCATGCATGGTTTTTATCCCAGTTATAATGCTGTTCCCGGCTGCCTTCCTGCGCGGAACCATCTTCCGTACGCACCCGCTGGTAGGAAACCCCGTCCAGTGTAACGGTATCATCCTTCTGCCATTTAGCCTCTGTAAGTGACTTATACAGCCTGTCGTCCCGTATCACGTCGCCATCTCGCAGGGCATAGGAATCTACCGCCGCCCAGCTGCTGTCCACCACTTCTTCGGAAGGATAGCTGCCGAACCAGACACAGCTCCAGATTGTTTTTAAGCCCGAACTGGTTGTCTTATCCTTCTTCACAACAGGAAGATGAATATATTCTGGAATGGCTTTTTTCTCCGGATTGTTCTCACCATTCACAGACAACGGATTTGCAGCGATCATCAAACATATGCCAAGCATACACAGACATACAAAAAACAAATGCATCCTTTTCCGCTTTCTTTTCTGAGTAATAACTTCTTTCATCATATTCATTTTCACTCCTTGTTAATCTTCAAGAGCATGATTCAGAGCTCCTCCTGCAAAAAGGATTACAATTACATATCTAATCCACAAAAGAACTATGAATATAGCAGCCAGAGATCCATACAGGCTGGATGCATGATAAAACCTTGGAATAAAAAAGGAAAACAGTTTGGTAAAAACAAACCAGCACACAGTGGTAAACAGTGCTCCGGGAAGTTGACTTTTGAAAGTCTTTTTTTTCAGGGGCAAAACTGCATACATAAGCAAGATGACCAGAACCGCTAATCCAAGAACAACCAGAGAACTGATATGAAAAAAGGAATCAATACTTGACAGGTTTTTATTCAATCCATCTGGTCCCAGTTTTTCCACGGCATTGCAGATGAATTTTGCAATGGTGTCTCCTAACATCTCAAATACCAGCAAGGCCGGAACCAGAATCAACAAAACCAAAGTAAAGAGCAATCGTTTCAGGATGCCCTTCACAATGTTTCTCCCGGTCTTTTTAATATCGATCTCCTCTTCCTCTGTTACGCTTTCTTCCTGTCCCTGGTCCATTTGATTTAATCCCTTTTGTATAGCATCAACCCCGTTACTGGCTGACCACAAGGTAGTTACTGCCGCAGCGGAAACCAGCACTCCTCCGGATTGCTGTTTAATATTCATGATTAAGGATACCAGCAGTTTTTTAATGGGCACAAGATCCGGCAGTATCTGAAATAAGATTGATATCATATCTTTTGTCGAGTATCCCGGAAGCAGGTTTATAATCGAGATGAGCAGCATGATAAAAGGAGGCATAGCTGTAACGATGAACAGTGTTGCATTACCTGAATAGATCATCATATCGTTATTCTGAAAAATATCAATTACCCGCTTAAGCAGTTGTTTTAATTTCGGGAGCAGATCCTTCCATTGTTTCATATCTCACCCTACTCTGCCTTTCCTAATTGAAAAACCGAAATTTATTTTACTTTAATCTTCGAAGTCACTGTCTTGCTGGCTGCTTCGTAGCTACTGCTGCCAGCTGCTGTAACTTTAATTTTAAGTTTATATGTCCCTTTTTTCAGTTTTTTCTTTATAGTTATCCTTCCTGTTTTTGAATTGATTCTAAAGTATTTTTTGAAACTCTTCTTTCCCTTTCTGGCGGATAAGAGTGTATATTTTACTGTCCCTTTCCCTTTCTTTGTGAAGGTAATCACATTAGAAACAGCAAGCATCTGTGCTTTTTTCTTTAGCTTTTTGTATTTCACCGTTGCCGTCTTGCCTTTGATCTTCAGCGGGTTTACAGCTTTGCCTGTTTTTGTAATCTGACCGATTTGTGGACTCGGATTCCCTGCCGTTTCTTTGTGATCTTCCTCAGTTGTCGTCGCTGAAGGCTGCTCCATATCATGCACGTTCTCATTCGTGCCTACTGTCCCGGCATAGGAGTATAGATCGGAACATGCAAGATTTAATCTCAAAGCAGGCCGAACGCCTAAGCCATAGGATTCGACTTCGGTGCCACCATGGTACAAAATGTCATTATACAGTACGCCGGCTGCACTTTGTGACATACTCTCATTATTCGTCTTACCCCCCGGCGTACGAAGCCACCAACGGCAATTGCCGGTAAACGGGGCAGAGGTATAGCTCCATGTTCCCATCGCCTTGGCGTAAGTAGAAGACTTGCATCCCTTTGCTTCATCGTTTGTATAGTAATACAAATATACAAAGCCATAGCTTTTCGCTGCTTCAGAACAGACCTCCGATTCGGATAAGAGAAATACATTATCATTGGTGGCATTTCCCCCTTCCGTTTTCGTTTGAGTGTTATCCGCATTCGTCAGATACGAACTCTGAATCCCTCCCTGTTGTTCAGATGTAAAGGCTGTATCCTTAAAATTGCTGTTTCTATAATCCACACCCTG
Source organism: uncultured Lachnospiraceae bacterium (assembly GCA_902782625.1). Lineage (GTDB taxonomy): Bacteria > Bacillota > Clostridia > Lachnospirales > Lachnospiraceae > Anaerobutyricum. The sequence goes on from CACZNZ010000018.1 coordinate 2,792, forward strand.
CTTGTTTGATGTCGTTCCATAGCCATTCAGCCAGCTTCTAATAGTCGATGTCTCCCAGGTTAATGGTTCACGAACAGGATTATATTTTTGGCTGTCCAGGGCTTTGTCCGCCAAAAGCAGGGCCGTAGAGTCTTCTCTATCAAGCACTCTCCACTTGATCGGCTCATAGCGGAAGTAATGGTACGTATCCTGATCTTCCCAATTGTAATGGAAGGAATTTCCTGTTCCGCTATGTGTTGCAGGCTTTTTGAGTCTCCGATATTTCGTCCCATCCGGTAAGGTGATATCCCCATGGCTGTCCCATTCTGATTCTGCTTCATTCTGAAGAGCAGTATAGATGGAAGAGTTCACCTCGTAATCAGCCTTATTTCCCCAATACGTATTTTTATAGTTCCCACAGGTATCAGGTTCGTCTACAATCTCCGTCTGAGGATATGAACCAAACCAGACACAATCCCAGGTGACCCTCTGCCCTGCCTGCATAGACGAATCTGTCACAATTCTGGGATCTTTGATAAGCTCCTCTGCTTTCGCCTCTTTTGGCGGAATCTGACAGGATGTTACTGCCATCACGACACCTAAAGTCATTGCTATTATTGTTTTCCTGTTTTTTTTCATGTGACCCTTCCCTCCTTGACGATGTGAGTGATATTGCAATTATTATACCATATGTTTTTATGGATTTCTTTCTTAATCTGATTCTAGTGCCCAAAAAATAAATTCAATTCTCATTCTTGACATATTCGGAATTAAGGTGTAAAGTTAGTAACTGTAAAGACAAAGGCGTCTTGAAGTTTTACTTCAGGGCGCCTTTTCTGCATTTTCAAGAGCATTCTTTATGATTAACGGAGGTGAGTCTTATGTGTGGGATCTTGGGTTTTTGCGGAAAAGAGGGGGACTTTAAGACGATTCAGAATGCACTTTCCAAAACCCGGTCCAGAGGGCCGGATATGAGCAGGATAGTCAATACCGGAAATGGATGGCTTGGCTTTA
>CACZNZ010000019.1 GCA_902782625.1 uncultured Lachnospiraceae bacterium
CCGCTGCTCGAAGCATAAAAACAAGTCCTCTTTCCGGAAAGATCATTTTCCTTGAGGAAAGTGTTGATGGGCGGCGTGGGCTTTCCTGCCCAGACCGGCGTCCCTATGACTATCGTGTCATAAGCATCCGCGTCAAAGTCATACGGTTCGAGCTGTGGCGTCGCGCGCTTGATAGCGTCTTTGCCGCTGAGGAATCTGCTGACCTTGCCCGTCGGGTAAGGTTTGACCGGTTTCAGCTCAATTAGCTCCGCCCCTATTATCGCTTTTAACGTTTCGGCAACAAATCTTGTGTTGCCTTCAAGTGAAAAAAATACTACTGCTGTTTTCATTTGTTTTCCCTGTTTTCCATTTCTTTTATATCATTTGCTGCGGGCAGGCCATATGCCGATTCGGTCTTCAGCACCGCGTTTACGATCGCTTTGCGGGTAGCTTCCACTGCTATAGCAGCCAGCGCATCGGAGTTGACCCGGGTCTTGCCGGACGCCATGCAGAATGTCGTATCACCATCAGCTGAGGTATGCACCGGCGAGATCGTGATGCCCAGGCCATCATGCATTACCTGAGCCACTTTATTTGCTTCACTCTTTGTTATCTTTGCATTCGTGATGAAACACACAAGTGTCGTATTCTCCCTGTTGATCATCATTTCATCATGCACTCTGCCCCACAGCACCTTTGCGGAATCTTCAAACCCGCCTTTATTGTCACGGCAGCCCGCTATTATCCTGCCGTCATCCTTCACATCTCCAAGTGCGTTCACGACAGCTATCGCCGCGCATTTTACTCCGTCTGATTCACACGCATATATCCCAAGTCCGCTCTTCATCGCGTGAAGCGGTCCGTTGATTTTGCCTACAGTCGCGCCAAGCCCGGCGCCGATATTTCCCTGAAGCTCTTTTGCCGCAACATCTTCCGCATTATTACTGAAAGCTGCGGCACAAGCAGCATGACCCATTTCTTTATCCGGTCTTATGCCCCTCTCTCCGATCGCCAGATCGAATATGCTTGCCCCCACTACCAGAGGAATAGTGAAATCGCCTAGTTTATATCCAATACCATGCTCTTCAAGATAGCTCATAGCGCCGTCACCGGCAGCAAGGCCGAACGCGCTGCCCCCTGACAGCATCACGCAGTGGATCACGCCCGCGTTCTTCACCGGATCCAGCAGTGGCGTCTCACGAGTCGCCGGGCCGCCTCCTCTTACATCACATCCTGAGACCGCCCCTTCTTCGCATATTATCGCAGTACAACCCGTTGCACCCTTTTCATCCTGCGCATGACCAATTCTGAATCCCTCAATATCCGAAATATGTATTTCCTTCATTTGTTCCTCCTGCTTGGTTGTTCTTCCAAACGGCCAGAATCGCGCTTTTTGTCCGTTTTCTTTTCTGACGATAATTATCAGCTTTATCGTTTCTTTTTTCAGTATAGCTGAAAAGCCCAAAAAAATCGACCCGTCTCACCAGTGTTTGTGTGATCTGCATCCCATGATCATTCTTCGTCAGCAGAGTACTGGTGTGATATCGCGATAACATCAGATGCTTTATCCAGCAGCGCCTGACGGTCGTTTTCGATCTCCCCGTCAATGACCAGCTCCAGCAGCGCATTTTTGATGCGCCCTATCTCTTTGCCCTGACCGACGCCCAGCGCCATAATGTCCCTTCCGTCGATCGCAAGATCTTTCATCGAGAACACATCGTTCTCGGCGATCCGCTCATCCACCTTGCGCTCAAAAGCGCCGATGTTAGTAAGACGCTCATCAACATGATCCGGATGCTGGGCACTCACATCGGCTCTTTCAAGCTCGATGAGCATCCTCAGGTCTTTTTCTCCGAGACGGTGCAGCAGCCGTCCTGCCTGCTTGCCATTGGGATTAAAAACGATGCCGTGCTTGTCTATGAGTCTTACCACAGTGTTTCTCGTATCGTTGTCGTATCTCAGGCGGTGCATTATTGAATCCGTCATCTCTGCGCCCTTCTTTTCATGACCGTAAAAATGCCCCCAGCCATCAGAGACCACCTTGCATGGCGGCTTTCCAATGTCATGGAAAAACGCCGCCAGCCTCAGGACCGGGTCAGGCGGAATATTGTCCACGGCATGGACCGTATGCATCCAGACATCATAAAGATGAAATGGATTCTCCTGATCGAGGTCGAACATGGCCGCTGCTTCGGGAATGAACTGTGCGATGATATCTCTGTGTTCTTTAAGGACTGTATAAGCTCCCCTTCCGCACAGCAGCTTATCGAACTCTGTTCTTATCCTCTCTGCCGCTATACCATCCAGCAGGTCTGCCTTCGCGCGCATCGCCTCAGCAGTCTTCTCATCGATCACAAAATCCAGCTGGCTGGCGAATCTGATGCACCTTAA
>CACZNZ010000020.1 GCA_902782625.1 uncultured Lachnospiraceae bacterium
AGACCCTGGCCAGGCTTATGAAAAACAAGCTGGCTGTGTTTGGCTTGTTTGTGCTGTGTGTTCTGGTCCTGACAGCCATTTTTGCCGATGTGATCGCTCCTTACCGCTATGATGAAATGGATCTGCTCGGTGCTTTTAAGTTTCCCTGCAGAGAACATATCTTCGGTACGGATGAGTTTGGCCGGGATATCTTCAGCCGGGTAGTTTACGGTTCCCGGATTTCCCTGAAGGTGGGCTTTATCGCGGTTGGCATTGCTGTGGTGGCGGGCGGCCTTTTAGGCGCAGTGTCCGGTTACTATGGCGGCTGGAGAGATAACCTGATCATGCGTGCTATGGATGTCATCATGTCCATTCCTGCTACGCTCCTGGCCATTTCCATCGCGGCAGCCTTAGGTGCCGGTCTTACCAATCTTATGATCGCTACAGGGATCGCTTCGATCCCGACCTATGCCCGGATTGTCCGCGCTTCGGTACTGGGTATCAAGGAACAGGAATTTGTAGAAGCAGCCAGGGCAGTGGGTACAGGGGATTTTACCATTTTGTGCAAGCATATCCTGCCAAATTGTCTCGCCCCTATTATTGTACAGGCTACCCTGGGGGTTGCTTTTGCAATTCTTACAGCTGCCGGTCTGAGCTTCATCGGCCTTGGTATTGAACCGCCTACGCCGGAGTGGGGCGCCATGCTTTCCAATGCCCGAACCTATATCCGGGACTACTCCTATATGTGCCTGTTCCCGGGCCTTGCCATCGCCATCACCATTTTCAGTCTGAATGTGCTGGGCGACGGCCTAAGGGATGCATTGGATCCCAAACTCAGGCAGTAAGGTAATCGATGCGCCATTTGCTTTTCGCCTTGAATGAATAAGGCGGGGGCAGATCAGTATTCAAAGAAAAGTGGTAGAAGCATGAATGATATTTTGAAAATAGAAGACCTCACCGTGGAATACCGTTCAGGAAAGCGCCATATCCATGCCGTGAACAACCTTGATCTTGAGGTGGGAGAGGGAGAGGCACTTGGTTTTGTCGGTGAGACGGGTGCGGGCAAGACAACGACGGCCTTAAGTATCCTTCGAATCCTGCCGGATCCCCCGGCAAAGGTACTGGGGGGAAGGGTGATGTTCAAAGGCCAGGACCTCTTTCGGCTGAGCGAGGGTGAAATGCGCCAGATCCGGGGAGAAGAAATTGCCATGATTTTCCAGGATCCCATGACATCTCTGGATCCGGTTAAGACCGTGGGAGATCAGATCTGTGAGATGATTCTCCTGCACAGACATTGCACCAGAAAAGAAGCCTGGAAGCAGGCCGGCGATATGCTGGAGACTGTTGGCATAGAGCGGGATCGGGCAGGAGATTATCCGCACCAGTTTTCCGGCGGTATGAAGCAGAGGGTAGTGATCGCCATCGCCCTTTCCTGTAATCCGTCGCTGCTTATTGCCGATGAGCCTACGACAGCCCTGGATGTGACGATTCAGGCACAGATACTGGAACTTATGAAAAACCTCAAGAAAAAATACCAGTCCTCCATGATCATGATTACTCACGATCTTGGGATTGTGGCGGAGATCTGTGAAAAGGTGGCCATCATGTATGCAGGCGGTGTGCTGGAATACGGAAATGTGTTCGACATTTACAAGAATCCCCGCCATCCCTACACCCATGCTCTGTTTGATTCCATCCCGGATGTCAATCGGGATCAGGAACGGTTGAAGGTGATTGCAGGTCTGCCTCCGGATCCTGCCAACATTCCCTCCGGCTGTCCTTTCCATCCCCGCTGTCCCTATTGCACCAGGCAGTGCGAAACCGAGAAGCCGGAAAAGGAATACCTGAGCGATACCCATTGGGTTAAGTGCTTCCGGGCACCAGTAAGAGGGGAGGAACCGTCATGAGCGAACCGTTGCTGGAGGTCAGGCACCTCAGAAAATATTTTCCCACCAGGAAAGGCATGCTGCACGCCGTGGACGATGTGAGCTTTTCCATCGAGGAAGGAAAAACCCTTGGGCTGGTTGGCGAATCCGGTTGTGGAAAATCCACAACCGGCCGCCTGATCTTAAGGCTGCATGAGGCTACTGGCGGGGAAATCCTTTTCCGCGGAAAAAACCTGCAGGAGCTTTCTCCCCGCGAGATGCGCCAGATGCGAAAGAAAATGCAGATTGTCTTCCAGGATCCCTACTCCTCCCTCAATCCAAGGATGAGCGTAAAGAGCCTCATAGAAGAATCTCTCTTGCAGCAGAATCGCCAGATGAGATCAGCAGAGCGGGAGAAAAGGGTATTTCATATCATGGATCTGGTAGGCCTGGAGAGAAGACTGGCTCATGCTTATCCCCATGAGCTGGACGGAGGCCGCAGGCAAAGGATCGGAATCGCGCGGGCCCTGATTCTCGAACCGGAATTCGTGGTGCTGGACGAGCCTGTGTCCGCTCTTGATGTCTGTGTTCAGGCTCAGATTCTGAATCTGCTTATGGATCTTCAGAAGGAACTGAATCTGACCTACCTGTTTATTTCTCATAACCTGAGCGTGGTAAAGCATATCAGTGACCAGATTGCCGTCATGTATCTGGGTAAACTGGTGGAGACGGCGGATCATGAGACTATCTTCAAAAATCCCATACATCCCTATACCAAGGCGCTGCTTTCTGCCATTCCGATTCCCGATCCTGCGGTTCATCCGGACAGGATTATACTGGAGGGAGATGTGACCAGTCCGATTAACCCGGCTCCTGGCTGCAGATTCCGCGCACGCTGCCGCTTTTGCATGCCGGTATGCGCCAGTGAGGAGCCTGAGCTGAAGAAATATGGGAACAGTATGGCGGCCTGCCATTTGTGCGGCGGAGGGCATGAATAAAAGATGGACAGGAGCACAGAAGATCGTTTTACGTCATTAATGCAGAAGATTGACTATCTGAACAATATCAGCCAGACCCTTTCCTGGGATATGCGTGTCATGATGCCCAAAGATGCCGCTGAATACCGGGGTCGTGAGATGGGCTTTCTCGCCGGGCAGATTCATGAACTGGAGACATCCTCCGAGATGGATTTCCTTCTTGGAGAACTGGAGGCGCTTCCTCCTGAGAATGAGATCCTTCAGGCCATGGTGAAAAAGGCACGCTATACCTATGACAGACTGTCAAAGGTACCAGAGGGTCTCTATGCCGCTTATGCGGACCACAACCTCAAGACTGAACATGTATGGGCTTGTGCCAGGGAACAAAATGATTTTCAGATGGTTCTTCCCTACCTGAAGAAAGAGTTTGCCTACAAAAAGGAATTGATCAGCTGTGCCGGTTTTGCCGACGATCCGGTGACCGGCCTTATGGACGAGTGGGAAAAGGGAACGACCCGACAGCAGATAGACCGGCTTTTTGATGAGCTGAAAGACCAGCTGGTTCCTTTTGTGGCAAAGCTGCGCATGGAGCCTTCGCCGGATCTGTCTGTGCTGAAAGGACGTTTTCCAAAGGAGAAGCAGAAGGCTTTCTGCCATGAAGTGCTTCAGGCAGTGGGATATGATTTTGACAAAGGCCGGGTAGATGAAGGTGCCCATCCATATACTACCTTCAACTTCCGAAAAGATATTCGTTTTACCTGCCGTTATTTTGAGGATGATTTTACGAGGGCAGTTCTGTCCAGCCTTCATGAGGGAGGCCACGCCATCCATTGGCAGAATATGGGGCCGGAGCTCGACGGGACGACTCTGGCCGTATCCACTTCCCTGCCGATAGACGAATCCCAGGCCCGTTTCCAGGAAAATATCCTGGGCCGCAGCCTGGCTTTCTGGGAGCACTTCCTGCCTGTTGCAGCAACCTATTTCCCTGAACTGGAAGGACTTTCACCGGAATGCTTCTACAGAGCCCTGAATGCGCTTCATGTTTCTCCGATCCGGCTTACTTCAGATGAGCTTACCTACAACCTCCATATCATTATGAGGTATGAACTGGAAAAGGCCCTTTTTGATGGAACGCTGTCTTTTGAGGAACTCCCCGCTGCCTGGAATGAGAAAATAAAAGATTATCTTGGCGTATGCCCGAAAAATGATGCGGAGGGCGTGTTGCAGGATATGCATTGGTTTAGCGGATATATCTGTTATTTTCACAGCTATGTGCTGGGAAACTGCTATGACGGCCATTTTCTGCATGCTATGAAAAAAGATATTCCGGATCTGTTCGGACAGGTGAGAAAGGGAGATTTTTCACAGATACTGGACTGGAATGTGAAGCATATTCATCGCTTTGCCGCAACAAAAACCCCTGATCAGGTGCTGATGGATTCCACAGGGGAGAAACTTTCTGCAGATCGTTACATAAAGTACCTTAAGGATAAATACACCGAAATCTACAGAATGCAGGGGGAGATGTAGAATACTTTGTTTTTGGAGGAGAAAATGAACAGAAAATACAAGTGTATTCGTTGCGGCCGGCTCTATGATGGTCTGACTGAAGAGTGGAAGAGCAATCAGCAGATCCTTGTGGAAGGCGACCGGATCGCCCAGGTCGGACAATCAGTTCCTTCCCCGGAAGGCACGGAGGAAATTGATCTTAGCGCTTACCAGGTAACGCCTGGCCTGATCGACGCTCATATGCACATGGATTTCCTGGACTGGCACAGCATCCGGGAGGAGGTCTATACCACTTCAGAAGAAGCAAAGACGCTTGCCATTGCCCGTTGTGCAAAAAAGACTCTGCAAAGAGGTTTTACTACGGTCCGTCATGTAGGAGGTATCACGAGCAAAGGTTATGGAGTCCTGGATGTAAAACGTGCTATTGACGCTGGCTGGCTGGAGGGAGCCCGTATTGTCGCCGCTCCCCTGTTTTTGTGTTCGCCGGGCAGTCACGGGGATTTGTCTCAGGGATTCTCCCGCAATCCTGAACTGTCCGCTCTTCTCCAGCAGCAGCGAACAACTCTGGGCAGCGGCAAGGATTTCTTTACCGGAGCAGTAAGGGAACAGATTAAATACGGCAGTGATTTTATCAAGATCATGGCTACCGGTGGTTTTTTTACTCCCAACGATACGCCCATTCAGCAGCAGCTGAATGATGAAGAACTGGAAGCTATCATCCGTACCGCCCATGAATTGGGGAAAAAGGTGACGGCCCATGTATACACCCCTGCCCTGATGCAGAAGCTCATTCGCTTTGGAATCGATGGTATGGAGCACGGTTCCCTCATGGATAAAGAAACCGCAGCTCTGTTTGAAGAAAAAGACCTGTACCTGGTTCCTACTTTTTCTCCTTATGAGGAGGCGGTCCATTACGATCCGGAAGCGATTAAGGATAAACAGCCTGAGTTCCGGCAGAAGCTGGAGCTGTACAAGGACGCCCTGCAGGCCGGGAGGGAGGTAATCTGCAGCAGCAGGATCAGGCTGGGTTATGGAACGGACTTCGTGGCAAATCATCAGAATTACGAGAGCGGATATGAATTCATGGCATGGAGGAAGAGCGGCATGGATCCCTTCAGCGCTTTAAAGGCTGCTACGCGCACCAATGCCGGGATTCTGGAGCTTTCGAAAGACATTGGTTCCATAGAAGCAGGAAAATACGCAGACATCTCAGCCTGGCGGCGGGATATCATGCGCGATCCCCAGGCCTTGCTCGACTGCGCTTTTGTGATGAAGGAAGGGAAGGTTTACGATACAGAGTCCTGCATCAGAGAATGATGTTGCTTTTCATACCCGCCTGTGCAGGATAATGCATCAATGCCGTCAGAGGCGGCGCAAATCCGGCGCAGCAAACGACAAAGTAAACTATACTTTATCGTTTGCTTTAAATAATGAATATGTCAGTAATTTGGGCAAAATACCAAGAGAAAGTCTATAAGCAATAAAATATTTCTTGCATTTCTAACAGAAAAAGTCTATACTGTATCCAGTAACTATTTAACGCTTTATTGTAAGGAACCAGACAGGAGGGTCTTATGAAAGCAAGAAAAATTTGGATGAGTTTGGCGATGGCCGCAGCAACTGCTGCTATGCTGACAGCAGGTGTCTGGGCAGAGGACATGAGAGTGGCTATGGTGACGGACTATGGCGATATTACAGACCAGTCCTTCAACCAGACGACTTATGGAGCCTGCAAGGCATACTGCGAGGCAAATGGAGTAGACTTTACATATTACAAACCGGAGGGAGACTCTACCGCTGACCGCGTTGCTATGATTGATAAGGCTATTGAAGACGACTATAATGTCATTGTGATGCCCGGCTATGCTTTTGGTGAAGCTATTTCTGAGGAGGCAGAGTTCTATCCGGAAATCAAATTCATCGGCCTGGATGTTTCCGAGGCGGACCTGACCGGAGCTACCGGAGCGGACAGCTATTCAGAGGAAAACGTGTTTACCGCTACTTACCAGGAAGAGTATTCCGGTTTCATGGCTGGTTATGCAGCGGTGAAGATGGGCTATACCAAGCTTGGTTATCTTGGCGGCATGGCAGTTCCGGCTGTTATCCGTTTCGGTTACGGTTTCGTACAGGGCGCTGATGTGGCAGCTGGTGAGATTGGCGCGGATGTTTCCATGAATTATGCTTATGGCAACCAGTTCTATGGTGATGCGGATATCACGGCAGCTATGGATACCTGGTATGCAGGCGGCACGGAAGTCGTCTTTGCCTGCGGCGGCGGTATCTTTACTTCTGCAGCAGAAGCGGCTGCGAAGGTTGGCGGCAAGGTGATCGGTGTTGACGTGGATCAGTCCCCGACGATCGATGGTGCCTACGGAGAAGGCATGACGGTTACTTCTGCCACAAAGGGTCTTGCTGCTACTGTGGATACTGTCCTTGCTGCCATCCAGGCAGATGAGTGGGATCAGTACGGCGGTCAGTGCATGAATCTTGGCATGGTATCAGCAGATGATCCTTCTCTGAACTATGTTTCTCTTCCGGAAGATACCACCCAGTGGAATGATTCCTTTACTGTAGAGGATTATTATGCACTCGTAGCCAGTCTTGCGAATGGCGACATCGAGGTGTCTGGTGATACCAGTGCTGCGGAGCCCTCTGCGGAGAATTTCTCTGTGAACTTCCAGGGCAACATTAAGTAAAGCCAGTTTTTAATATGAGATCTTCAGTTTCCTGAATTCAACATAGCCAGCAGATTCTTTTCCAACAGTTTCTGCTGGCTTGTTGGTTATGGAGATGCTGACGTCAGGTTTTTATAGAAAGGCGGGTAAGAGAACGTGGAAGCACCTTATGCTATTGAAATGCTCAACATTACGAAGCGTTTCCCCGGAATTATCGCCAATGACAATATCACGCTGCAGCTCAAGAAGGGGGAAATTCATGCTCTCCTGGGAGAGAACGGCGCAGGAAAGTCTACGCTGATGAGCGTGCTGTTCGGCCTTTATCAGGCGGAAGAAGGTGTGATCCGGAAAGACGGCAAAGAAGTTGTCATCAATAATCCAAACGATGCCAATGATCTGGGGATCGGTATGGTGCATCAGCATTTCAAACTGGTGGAATGCTTCTCCGTCCTTGACAACATCATCCTTGGCGTAGAACCGGTGGAAAAAGGCCTGCTCAAAAAAGATGAAGCAAGGAAAAAGATCCTGGAACTTTCTGAGAAATATCATCTGCAGGTAGATCCGGACGCCATCATAGAAAATGTTACCGTCGGAATGCAGCAGAGAACGGAAATCTTAAAGATGCTTTATCGGGATAATGAGATTCTGATCTTTGACGAGCCGACAGCGGTGCTGAGTGTTCAGGAGATCCATGAGCTGATGCAGATCATGAAGAATCTGGCCAAAGAGGGAAAGAGCATCCTGTTTATTTCCCATAAGCTTAATGAGATCATGGAGGTTTCTGACCGGTGCACGATCTTAAGAAAAGGAAAATATATCGACACCGTGGATACGGCAGATATGACTCCGGAAAAACTATCTGCCATGATGGTAGGGCGTGATGTAAGCTTTGAAGTCGATAAGAAAAAAGCAGAGCCGAAGGAAGTTGTTCTTGATGTCAAGAATATCTCGATCGCCGGCCATGACCATAAGAAAGATTCCGTCCATGATGTGACTTTCCAGGTTCGAAGCGGAGAGATTGTCTGTATCGCCGGCATTGACGGCAACGGCCAGTCAGAACTTGTCTATGGAATCTCCGGGCTGGAACCACTCAAAAGCGGACAGATTTTTCTGGGAGATAAGGATGTTTCCAAAGAATCCATCAGGCAGAGATCGATACTGGGAACCAGCCATATCCCGGAAGACCGGCACAAATACGGTATGGTGCTGGATTATACTCTCGAAGATAATATTGTTCTGCAGAGATATTTCCACGAGGATTTCACCGGCAGATTCGGTTTTCTCCGGAGAGATAATATACGAAAATACGCTAACAGGCTCATCGAAGAATATGATGTGCGGTCCGGGCAGGGACCGGAGACGATTGCAAGGGCCATGTCAGGCGGAAACCAGCAGAAAGCGGTCATCGCCCGTGAGATCGACAAGGATCCCAAACTGCTGATCGCCGTACAGCCAACCAGAGGTGTGGATATCGGCGCCATTGAGATGATCCACAGTCAGCTCGTAAAAGAGAGAGACGAAGGAAAAGCTGTTTTGCTGATCAGTCTTGAACTTGATGAAGTTATGGACGTCTCCGACCGGATTCTCGTCATGTATGAAGGAGAGATCGTCGGAGAATTTGATCCGGAAAATGTGACAGTAGAAGAACTCGGTCTGTATATGACCGGAGCAAAGAGACAGGAGGTGTAAATCCATGAATTCCACGAAAGAGAAAAAATCCTGGTCTTCCAATGAGAGTGTCCAGACAGTGATCGCTTCCCTGATCTGTATTCTTCTTGGTCTGCTGGTTGGTTATATCGTTCTGTTATTCATCAATCCTGCCGGGGCAACAAATGCCATGCTTGCCATACTGAAGAACTTCCTGTATTTCCCGCGTCCTGCCGTGGCGCTTGAATACTTTGGTTCCACATTGGCCAAGACAGCTCCTCTTCTGATGTGTACACTTTCCATTTTGTTCGCCTATAAAGTAGGACTGTTTAACATCGGGGCATCAGGACAGTATACGGTGGGAGCCGGCTGTTGTCTGTATCTCGCACTTGCCTACCATATGCCGTGGTACGTATGTATGGTTGCAGCTATGATCGGTGGAGGAATTTTAGGAGCCATTGCCGGAGCACTGAAAGCATACCGCAATGTCAATGAAGTTATCGCCTGTATCATGATCAACTGGCTGAGCCTTTACGGTATCAATATGCTGCTTACCCGGGTAAAGGAATCAACGAATTCTTATACTTTTGCATTAAGGACCAACAATCCTTCTGCACTGATTCCCGGGTTAGGCCTGGAGAGTCTTTTCTCCAATAACCGTTATGTGACGATTGCCATTCCTCTTGCGATTGCATTTGCCATTCTGGTATGGATCATTTTAGAGAAGACAAAACTCGGTTATGAACTTAAGGCGACCGGCTACAATAAAAATGCGGCAAAATATGCCGGTATGAGAGAGAAGAGAAACATTATCCTGACGATGTTTATGTCCGGATGTCTTGCGGGGCTTGGCGCATCCTTCCTGTATCTGAGCGGAATCGAACAATGGTCCTGTGCACAGACAAATGTGCCGGCCATGGGATTTAACGGAATCGCTGCAGCATTTCTTGGAGGGCTTCATCCGATCGGAAGTATTTTAGCGGCATTCTTTATCCAGCATATCACCAGTGGAGGATCTTACGTAGATAAGATGATCTATGCTTCTCAGATCTCCGATCTGATTTCCGCGATTATCATCTATTTCTGCAGTTTCGTCTTCCTCTTAAGACATATCATGAGACAGAGAGTGATGAAAAAGATGCACAAGCTTCATAAAACCCAGGAAGGGGGTGTGAGCGCATGAGTCTGTTATTACAGTATACTTTAATCTATGCTTCTGTATTGTTTTTAGTTGCGCTTGGCGGATGTTTCTCCGAACATAGTGGAGTGATCAACCTCGGACTGGAGGGGGTTATGGTCATGGGAGCGCTTGGCGGAGCGCTGGTCATGAAATATATGAATGGTTTGTCCGGGTTGCCGATGTTTCTTATGGTAGTGGTCGGAAGTGTTGTATTCGGATTAGTGTTCTCCCTCCTGCTTGCCGTAGCGGCGATCAATTTCAATGCGGACCAGACACTGGTCGGAACGGCGATGAATATGCTGGCAACGGCAGCGGCTACCGTATTCGTGAAAGCAATCAATATGGCACAGGATCAGAATAATGTATCTTCTACAATCCAGTATATCGACCAGAAAAAATCTCTCTCTTTCCATTTGGGAAGATTCGAGATCAACGGATTTATGATCCTTTCGATTCTGATTCTGATCGGATCATGCATCCTGCTTTACCGCACCAGATTCGGACTACGACTGATGGCCTGCGGCGAGCATCCCCAGGCTGCGGATTCCGTGGGAATCAATGTATACCGCATGCGTTATGCAGGTGTTATGATCTCCGGTATCCTCGGCGGACTAGGCGGAATCGCCTATATCACAGCAGGTGTCAGTGAGTGGAAATTTGAAAATGGTGTGGCAGGTTTCGGTTTCCTGGCACTGGCCGTTATGATCTTTGGTCAGTGGAAGCCGGTCAACATTGCCCTGGCTGCCCTGCTGTTCGGCCTGTTCAGAGCACTGTCCAATGTCTATACCGGATTCGATATCCTCGTGGCACTGCGTCTGCCAAGTATGATCTACAATATGCTTCCTTATATTATTTCCCTGATCGTGCTTGCGGTGGCATCCCAGAATTCGAGGGCACCGAAAGCAGAAGGTATTCCTTATGATAAAGGAAAGAGATAAATGAAACCATCTCCGGAGTCTTATGGCTTCGGAGTTTTTTTAAAATAAAAAACTATAAAATACAGAAAATGTGTTGACAAAATATATTTTATCAAATATAATATAGAAAAACATAAAAAGAACCTAAGGAGGATATATATTATGAGTATTTATGATTATTCAGTAACAAAAGCAGACGGTAAGGAATTTTCTTTAAAAGCATATGAAGGAAAAGTGGTATTGATTGTCAATACGGCAACTGGCTGCGGATTTACACCACAGTACAAAGATATTGAGGATATGTATGAGCTGTTCCATGCCCAGGGATTTGAAGTACTCGACATCCCATGTAATCAGTTTGCAGGCCAGACACCCGGAACAGACGAGGAGATCCATGAGTTCTGCCAGCTTCATTACAATACCCAGTTTGATCAGATGAAGAAATCTGATGTAAACGGGGAGAATGCTCTTCCTTTATACGGATATCTGAAATCTCAGAAAGGATTTGAAGGATTCGGCAGAGGACCGAAGGCTCTTGCCATGGGCGCGATGCTTAAGAAAATCGACAAAGATTATAAGAATAATCCCGAGATCAAGTGGAACTTTACGAAATTCGTCATTGACAGAGAAGGAAATGTTGTGGCACGTTTTGAGCCGACAGCCAGCATGAAAGAAGTATCAGCCTGCGTTCAGAAATATCTGAAATAAGAATCAGGAAGCGGCAGGAAAACTGTCAGGAGGTAGACATACGATGGAAAGATATGATATTGCGATTATCGGAACGGGACCTGCAGGATTGTCTGCAGCGATCACGGCAAAGATCAGGAATAAAAAGATTCTTCTGATTGGCAACAAAGATTTCAGCAACAAGCTTCAGAAAGCACATCTGATCAAGAATTATCTTGGATTTCCGAGCGTTTCCGGAAAGGATCTGGCGAAAGCATTTGAAAGTCATCTTGAGGATATGGGCATAGAGATCACGGAAGAAAAAGTGAACGCAGTATATTCCATGGGTGAATTTTTTGCTCTGCAGACAGCAGAAAACATGTATGAAGCCACAACCGTTATTCTCGCAACCGGAGTCATGGCCGGAAAGATGTATCCGGGCGAAGAGGAACTGCTCGGACGCGGCGTCAGCTATTGCGCGACCTGCGATGCTCCTTTGTACGGAGGAAAGACGGCTGCGATTATCGGCTCTTCCCCGAAAGAAGAGGCAGAAGCGGAATTTTTGGCAGAGGTTGCCTCGAAAGTATTCTATATCCCGACTTACAAAGGGGAGATACAGTTAGCTGACAATATCGAGATTGTCAGAGAAAAGCCGAAATCCATCGAAGAATCAGACGGCATCAGAAAACTTAAGACAGATCGGGGCGATTATGAGGTGGACGGCGTCTTTATCTTGAGAGAGAGCGTTTCTCCCGGACAGCTGGTTCCGGGGCTTGAGGTAGACAAAAATCATGTCAAAGTTAACCGAAAGATGGAGACGAGTATCCCGGGATGTTTCGCCTGCGGAGATATCGTCGGAGAACCCTATCAGTATATCAAATCTGCCGGAGAAGGGAATATCGCAGCTTTGTCTGCCGTATCCTATCTGGCGGCACTCAGAAGGAAACAGTTAGAGCAAAATGAATCAGAATAACAACAACTATGAAAAACTGAAACTGGAAAACCAGCTGTGTTTTCCTCTATACGCCTGTGCGAGAAAGGTGACGAATCTTTATCATCCATTCCTGAAAGAACTCGGGATTACCTATACACAGTACCTGGTATTCCTGGTCCTCTGGGAAGAGGATCATCTGACCGTCGGAGAGATTGGAAGGAGGCTTTATCTTGATAACGGGACACTGACACCGCTTCTCAAAAAGATGGAGAAAGCCGGGTTTGTGACAAGGACCCGTCTGAAAGAAGATGAG
>CACZNZ010000021.1 GCA_902782625.1 uncultured Lachnospiraceae bacterium
TGGCTCTGCGCCGAAGATACCTGCTTTTAACTTATTGTCTTCCGGGCTGTATCCTCTTTCTGCCAAAGACTCGCCGATATAGGCCGCGTAGGAAGGGGTACAGCAAAGAATCGTGGCATTCATATCCATCATAAACTGGATCTGCCGGTCTGTGTTACCAGATGACATGGGCAGAGTAAGGCAGCCAACCTTCTGGGATCCGCCGTGAAGGCCGAACCCCCCGGTGAACAGGCCATATCCGTAACAAACCTGGCAGATATCATCATCTGTGCCGCCTGCTGCGGTGATTGCTCTCGCGCAGCACTCTTCCCACATATCGATATCTTTCTGTGTATAGATTGCGACCACTCTTTTGCCGGTGGTTCCGGAAGTCGAATGAATCCGTACACAGTTTTTTAAATCTGTTCCAAGGAGTCCGTGAGGATAGGACTCTCTAAGATCATCTTTTGTCAGAAAAGGAAGCTTTCTGATATCTTCTGTACTTTTGATATCTTCCGGCGTAACACCTTTTTTGTCCATCAGGTTCCGATAGTAGGGAACATGTTCATAGACATGTTTTACCTGTTTTACGATTTTTTCGTCTTGAATATTTTTTATGGTTTCTCTTGAAGCTGTCTCAATCTCAGGTTGGTAATAGTGCTTCATCTTGTTCTCCTTTCCGGGATAATTACTGCTACTATTCTATGGGGTTTTCCCGATTTTGTCCAGTAAATGATTTCAGGACAGCCTTAGTTTCTGGTAAATACTCCTTGTGTTTATGAATTAATACATTTATAATAATATTATCTACGCTATGTTCATTTTGACTTTTTTTAATCATAACCGGAGGTAAAAAATGAATCCAATTCTGTCTATTGGTATTTATGTGCTAATGAGTTTCATAACTATGTTAATGACCGGCTGGTGCCTTAACAGCACATTTGTTCCACTGTCTATCCGAAAGAACCGCCCTGCGCATATAATCGTGGTCACACTTTATCTACTGGTCTTTTTGTTACCGATCCTTGGAGCCATGCTGCCGAACAGCCGGCTGAAATTCGATCTTCAGGGCGCCGGTAATATATGGCTTGGCTTTTATATCTATTATGGTGCTATTCTTCTTTTTTTATGGATTGTCGCTTTCATCGTTCAGAAGATTTCCTCAAAAGAGAACCATATGATCCGGGGACTTGTTCTCACCATCAGTTTCATCACTGCGTTGGCTGTCTGCGTTCATGGCCTGATCCATGCCCAGCAAACTATCGTGACTAAGCTTGATATACCGATAGAAAAAAAAGCAGGAGATCATAAAGAACTGAATGTCATCCTCCTCGGAGACCTTCATCTCAGTGTCAACTCCTATTTTCCTACAACGAAAAAAATGGTTGACATGATCAACAAAGAAGATCCAGATGTGGTTGTGATTGCAGGAGATATTTTTACCAGTACTTATGAAGGACTGCGTCATCCCGCCCGTTATGCTGAAGTGTTGCGGAAAATCAAATCCCGCTACGGCGTCTATGCGGTTTACGGCAATCATGACGTAGAGGAGACTCTTTTCGGCGGATTTCCTATCACCCCAATCTCCCAGGCTTACCGGACAAAACAGATGGAGCAGTTTTTCAAGGATTGTAATTTCAAGGTCCTTTATGATAACACAGCGCTTATTGCTGATGACCAGGTTCAGATCGTAGGCCGGGTAGACGGCGAAAAAGCCGGCGACGGAACCGCAAAAAGGAAAAGTGCTTCCGAGGTTCTTCAAAATGTTGACCAGACAAAACCAGTCCTTGTCCTGGAACATGAGCCGATTGAATTTAAAGATCTTAAAGACCATGGTGCTGATCTGGCCATGTGCGGCCATACCCATGCCGGACAAATGTTCCCAGGCAATATGATCGTTCCTTTCTTTAATGAAAATGCTTACGGTTACAAGGTTATCGACGGTCTGGATACTGTCGTCACTTCCGGTGTAGGCTATTACGGCCCTCCCATGCGAATAGGAACTGACAGCGAGATTATGGTACTTCATCTGAGCTTTCAATAATTTCAAAGGAGAATCATTATGGAAAAAGATCGCTTGTTTGCTGCAAGAAAAGAAATCAAAAAGAAAGGCCACTCGATTGTCCGGGGACATTATTTCGTATTGATTTTTCTGACTCTGTTACTGATTCTTTTCGGAAGTGAGTTCAATTATTCTAAAAGCCCCTGGAAAGCAACCACCCAGCCCATCGAAAACGCAATCATCAAACAGGGGCAGAAAGCGGGAATGCTTGGCACGTCCCGGGGAGTCCTTGCAAGAATCATACGAAGCAAGGGAAGCGATGATCTGTTTTTTGTTTTAGGAAAGACCATTCAGCTTCTTACCGGGGGGCATATCAAGGGAGGCTCAGTCTCTGTTATTTTGGGTTTCCTGTGGTATCTCTTCCTCTTTACTTTTGTGATCAATATCTATTCGGCTGCACTTCGCCGGGTCTATCTCGAAGCCCGGACTTACCAGCAGGTACCGATGATGAATGTTCTGTATTTTGCAGGGGTAAAGCAGTGGTTCCACGCTTCTAAAGTCATGCTTACAACCTATGTCATGAATATGTTATGGTATCTTACCATAATCGGAGGATTTATCAAAAGCTACTCTTACTGGGCAGTTCCCTATATTGTCGCAGAAAATCCTTCGCTTTCTTCCATAGAAACCATAACACTTTCCCGAAAAATGATGAATGGCTATAAGCTGGAAGTTTTAAAGGTTGAACTATCTTTCATCGGATGGTATTTGCTTGCTATGGTTACGGGAGGCATATCAGATATGCTCTATGGCGCGTCATACCGTCTGTCCTGCTATGCCGAAATGTATGCACGGATTCGGGAAAGTGCGATTCGCAATGGTATCGAAGGTGCGGAAAATCTGAACGACCGGTATCTCTTTGAGCCAGCCGACCGAATCTCTCTCTATGAAACCTACTTCAAAGTTGTAGACGAAATTACCCTGCTTCATGAAAACAAATATGAACTGACCGGCATACAGAAGCTTATGGCTGACGGTCCCGGCATCTGGGTAGGAAGTATCGAAAATAAAAGAGCCTTTGAACGTCAGGAAGGATACAAGCATTCTCTGCAGAGATACAAAGACGAGATGGTCGGCCTGATTTATCCCGAACTTCTGAGTCCTCTTTATCATGAGAAAAAAGAGATTGCAGTAAAAAATGTTTCTTATCTAAAAAGCTATACACTGTGGGATCTGTTTCTGATCTTCATCGTCATCTCCTTTATCGGATGGAGCTGGGAAGTTGCGCTTCACCTTGCCACCAGCGGTAATCTGGTAAACCGGGGCACCCTCCATGGTCCCTGGCTTCCCATCTACGGATCAGGAGCTGTCATTGTGATGGTTGTCTGCAATTATTTCAGAAAGAATCCTGTCGCAGAATTCTTCTCTGCCATTGCCCTGTGTGGATTCCTGGAATATATGTCCGGATGGTATCTGGAGACACATTTTCATCAGAAATGGTGGTCTTACAAGGGGTATTTTCTGAACCTGCACGGACGAATCTGTGCCGAAGGGCTGCTTCTCTTCGGTGTTGGGTGCTGTTTTATTGTCTACATCCTGGCGCCGGTCCTGGAGTATACTTTCTCCAGATTGAAAAAGAAAGTTATGATTGCAATCTGCCTGATTCTCCTGGTTATTTTCGCAGCCGATGCTGCCTATTCCCACTACCATCCCAACAAATCGGAGGGAAAAGCCAGTGTACAGGTCCTGGAGCATCTTTCCAGTACGTAGAACAATATTTTGCTTTGCGACTTATACCAGAGAATTAAATTCATAGATTGGAGGAAAATATGAACTTTACAGAGGCTGCGAAATTAAAACGGTTTATACAGAAGAATTTCTCAGTGAATCTTCACATCCATGATACATGCGGGGGCTTGTACATATCGATTGACGAACCCAATGAGGCCGTGAAGGAGTTCATTCTGACATATTGCAGAGAGAATGGTATCGCCGTAACGGTTTCTTCGGATGGAACATCCTTCTTCCCGACTGCCAAAGATGAGCCGGATAACCCGGATTCGGACAATCAGCAAGATCAGAATTATGAATATGTGAAAGATCTGGATGTTGTCTATGTGGCGGCAGCAAAGCGGGCTGTTGCCTATGTGAATAAAAAGCAGGCAGGCTACTGCAGCTATTACGAATCGGGCGGAAAATGGATCATAGATCATACTGTTGTAGAAGAGCTTTACCAGAATAAAGGAATTGCCGGGCAGCTGGTCCAGTGCATACTGGACGAGGCCAGAAAGAGAGGAATAGAAGTAGAAGCTATGTGTTCCTATGCTGTCAAATGGTTTGAGGAGCATCCGGGTATGGTAAGATAAAAAAAGATAAGGCTGGCGCATCAAAAAGCGGCAAGCCTTATCTTTTTTTATCTGCTAAGTTCCAGCATCATCCGAACAGCTGTCTCGATGATCTGGTCTTCGAAATCATATTCCCTGGTGTGTAATGCCGGCGCATTTTCTCCTGCTCCGATATAGAACATGGCACCCGGTATCTTCTTTGTATAATGACCAAAGTCCTCGGATGCCCGCCAGAGATCTTCCGTCTCTACTACCTGTATTCCTGCTCTTCTCGCAGCCTGGACGACTTTTTTTGATGCTGTTTCCTCATTTCTGGTCTCAGGGAATGCATCAAAAATCTCCCAGGTAAAGTCAAGTCCTGTCTCTTTCGCCTGCGAACCGGCAAAGGATATCAGCTTCTTCTCTAACGCTGTCATCTCTTCTTCTTTTTCCGCACGAAGTGTCAGGGAAAGAGTTCCTTCCCCTGCTGAGATTCCGAAGTCTCCGGTTCCAGCCTTTATTCCGACGATGGTAGAAAGTAGCATACCGTGATGGGGTGCTGTTCTCTGTGATTTTACAAAAAGAATCATCTGTGCAATAGCATCCGAGGGATTTATCCCCTTCTCAGGCTCGCTGGCATGGGATGTCCTCCCTGTGAAATGCAGCCGCAGCCCCTCAGAAGCCGGCTGTGTCAAACCATGCCTGATCACAACGGTATTTTGCGGATAGCCTGGTCGGTTGTGAAATGCATAGATCTCTTTAACACCCATTTTGCCAAGAAAATCTGCACATATCTTTCCTCCCTCACCCGTCTCTTCTCCCGGTTGGAAAACCAGACAGACCGGCCGGGTCGGCGGCTGACGATTCAGTACCAGCGCGAATCCGCACAGGCAGGCCGCATGGCCGTCATGACCACACTTATGTGAAATCCCCCTGTTCTCGGAGGAATAGGATAACGGAATCCCTTCTTCCATAGGAAGCGCATCCATCTCTGCACGAAACGCAATAATCTCTCCCTGCTTTTCCCCACCTGCCAGGCAATAAAACCAGCTTCCCTCATCATAAATCTCCAGGGAAGTATGATCTCTGATGAACCGGATCAACATCTCTTTCGTGCGATATTCTTTCATCGATAATTCTGCGCAGCGGTGCAGGTTATGTCTTAGTATAGTAATCTGGTGTATCTCTGTTTCCGTTATCAATTGGCATATCCTTTCCCAGTAATATTGTCTCGTTTTATCAATAAGATTATATCGAATCCAGAACTTCTCTGTCAAACCATGACGAAAACCTGATGAAATTCACATTATCTTCTCAGAATAAACACATTTTCCGGATATGTTTTTTTTAAAATAAAAGGAAAGGATAAAAAAGAAATGAAGAAAAAAAGAAAACTGATTTCACTCATCATGGTATCGATTCTGATTCTCTCGTTATCAGCCTGCAATAACCAAAATACCAATATCACTGAACAGAAAAGCAGTGAGCAGACAGGTGCTGTGACGAATCTGCCCAAGATTGATCAAACCACTTGGCTCTACAACGAAGAAGATGATGTATACTACCAAACCGGAATCAGCTACTGCGAAAACCCGGCCGATGAGAACTATGAGACTCTCTCCGTTTTTGTCCCGGGAGCCTACATGAAAGGTACTGATAACGGCGATGGAACATACACCTGCGAAATCGATCCTGACGGGAAGGTAGCCTCTTACACCGCTGACACAGCGCCCATGGTCATGCCAATCAACACGCCGGGATACTCTGCCATGGAACCTTTAACATCCTACGCTTCTTTTACAGAGTATACCGGGGCAGGTTTTATCTATGTTCATGCGGGGTGCAGAGGCCGGGATGCCGGCGCGCCTGCCGGCGTCACAGATCTGAAAGCAGCAGTCCGCTATATTCGATATACCGATGATGTCATCCCGGGCAATGCGGAAAGTATCTTTACCTTTGGAATGAGTGGCGGCGGTGCCCAGTCCTCTCTTATGGGCGCGACAGGTGACAGCAGCCTTTATGAACCGTATCTTGAAGAGATCGGAGCTGTCTCCGGTGTCAGCGATGCTGTTCTCGGATCCATGTGCTGGTGTCCGATCACCAATCTGGATTCCGCAGATGCAGCTTATGAATGGATGATGGGATCGACCAGGAGCGGTCTGTCCGAGGAGGAACAGCAGATCTCTGACAAACTGGCAGAAGCCTTTGCTTCTTATATCAATGAGGCCGGCATCAAAGATCCCGATGGAAATGTTCTTACTTTGAGCCAATCTTCTGATGGCATCTATCAGGCAGGAAGCTATTATAATTATATGAAGTCTGTCATCGAAGAATCCCTGAATCATTTTCTTGCCGATACCACATTTCCCTATGATGCGTCTGCTGCTTCGACCGGCGGTCCGGGAGGAGCTAACGTCGGTGCACCAAGGGAATCTAATCCCGGCGGTCCGGGAGGAGCCAATGGCGATGCCCCAGGGGAATCCGGTGGGGAAAAGCCTTCTTTTGACGGAAAACAAAAACCTGACCAAAATCATGACAATATCACGCGCAATCAGAATGCAGGCGGTCTTTCCCTTTCCGGAACCTATGAGACCGCCCAGGATTATATTGATGCGCTAAATGCAGAAAGTCAGTGGGTAACCTATGATGCTTCTACGAATACCGCAAGTATCACAAGTATTGAAGCTTTTGTTAAGGCAATGAAAAGTGCCTCCAAAAATCTCGGTGCATTTGACCAGCTTGATGGCGGTCAAGGCGAAAACACTCTTTTCGGATATGGTGACGGAAACGGTGCACATTTTGATACAACTTTGGCGAAGATCTTAAAAGAGTTGGGAAGCAGCTATGCAGACAGCTATGCACAAGACCTCGCAAAAAAAGACAGTGCAGGAAACACTGTTGCTACAAGACTGAAAATGTACTCACCCCTTTATTACCTTTTAGACTCTTCGGAAGGCTCCGGGACAAGCACCGTGGCAAAATACTGGAGAATCCGCTCCGGCATCTCGCAAAGTGACTGTGCCCTTTCCACCGAGATGAATCTGGCTCTGACCCTTCAGAATAACGAAAACGTCGATTCAGTAGACTTTGAAACAGTCTGGGGGGCAGGCCATACAGAAGCTGAAAGAACCGGAAACTCTACAGAAAACTTTATATCCTGGGTCAACGAATGCATGCAATGACGCGGAGCGAACATTGACTGTGCTCGGTAATCCCATAAAAAATCCACGGCGGTTGCCGTGGATTTTTTCCTGTCTAAGCATCAGTAGTTATATTAACGCTATATATATATTAGATTGATGAATCGTTACTCTGTTTTTTCCTCAGAAAACCCGTTTTTGATTGGATCAAGATAAGCAGATTCATATTTTTCAAAGATTCTGATATATTCATCACCGGAGATATCCTGGGTATGTCCATGCATCTCATCGAAACCTCTGTTTAATTCCATTCTCTTGATGACATGCAGGGATACGTTACCGGCATGTGCACTGATTCGGTCAAAACAGTTGGCCAGATTAAAGAATGTTGCACCACTTACTGCATCGCATACGCCTTCCTGTAATCTCTGTATATGATGTTCTTTCATGATGTCTTTCATCTGTTCAATCATCTCGGACAGAGGTTCCACCTTGATGGCTGCGCGTCGATCCCGGTCACGGAAGGAACTGAACAGGTTGGCAAGGGCTTCCCCGGTTGCCTCTACCATCAGCTGCATCTCTTTCAAGCCGGATTCAGAGAAACTGATCTTGTCCTGATTCATCACTCTTGCCTCGTAGGCGATGTTCATGCAATAATCCCCGATTCGTTCGAGGTCTCCGACAGAATTAAGAATCTCAGAGATCATAAATTTGGAATCCTCAGAGAGGGCTGATCTGTCTATCCTTATAATATAAGCTGTCAGGGCCGTCTCACACCGATCCATAAAGGATTCATTCTTATACAGATCATCGAATACTTTCTCATCGTAATTGCTGATGAGTCCTGTTGATTTCGCATAGTTTTCTTCAATCCGAATTATCATCTCTCCCATCAGATGACGGCACTGTTCCAGTGCGACAACAGGTGTCTGCAGAAGTCTGTCATCAAGCTTCTTAAATTCTTTCTCTGCCTCATCCTCCGGATCGCTTCCGATAATCTTTCCTGTGAGATCTGCCATCTGGTCAGCAAATGGAAGTAAGACCAGACTGGTAATCAGGTTGAAGCCCAGATGAAGATTGGCAATATCTCCTCTGTTGACAGTATTGGCAAGGAACGAAAGACCTATCGTGTAATGAATACCATATATCACGATAAAGAAGAAGATCGCTCCCAGAATATTAAAGATCAGATAACTTAAGGAAACTCGCTTGGCCTTTTTATTGGCGCCAATCGCTCCTAACAGAATCGTCATACATTTACCGAGATTCTGCCCGATGATAATCGGAATCGCAGTGCCGAAAGTTACCGCTCCGGTTGCTGACAGAGCCTGCAGAATACCGACAGAGGCACTTGAACTCTGAATGATCGCCGTGATCAAAAGACCTGCTGCCATTCCGAGAAACGGATTCTGGAAAGACAGGAATAACTGCTGAAAAGCAGGAGACTCTTTCAGTGGTGCAAAAACCTGCTCCATCATGGTCATGCCGTAAAACAGCACACCTAGGCCAATCAGGATCCCAGCCACATCTTTTAATCTCTTTTTCTTGGAAAAAAGAACAATAAATGCTCCTACTCCCACCAGCATGGGTGCGAAGGAAGATGGTTTCAGAAGTCTGAGTACCAGATTCCCTGATCCGATATCTCCCAGTCGTAAAATCTGAGCCGTTGCCGTACTACCTACGTTAGCACCGAAGACCACCGGAATGGCCTGGCCAAGCCGCATGATACCGGCATTTACAAAACCGATCAGCATGATGGTCGTTGCGGCAGAACTTTGGATGATAGCCGTTACCCCGGTTCCCAGAGCCCAGCCTTTCACCTGTCCGACTCCTTTTTTCTTACTGGTCGTCAGCGTCTCCAGGATCTGCTGCAGACTGCCGCCGGCCAACGTCTCGAGAGAAGATCCCATCAGGCTCATACCATACAGGAAGAGACCTACTCCCCCAAAAAGCTGCAGTATCGATAGAATATCCATAAAAACCTCCCTTTGAATCGAAATCTACTGAGGATTAATGTTGGCTCTTCAGCAGATTTTCCCATTCCTTAACAATCGTTCTATCCTCAAAGTAATTGATTTGCATGGCTCTCTCTACTCTGTGCAGAGTTCCGTTTGTTACTTCCCGGGCTTTATTCGTCCCGGATAAGATGATATCATATACGGAATCGATATCTTTTTCCCACTTTGCTCTGCTTTCGCGAATCGGAGCAAGTGTTTTTTCTAGTACATTGATTAAAAACTTCTTACATTTACCGTCTCCGAGACCCCCTCTTCGATAATGCTCTTTCATCTCTTCCAGGCAGGAGTATTCCGGCAGAAATTCTACGAAATCTTCATCCTGACAGAAAGCATCCAGATAGGTAAATACAACGTTTCCTTCTGTGTGACCCGGATCTTCAATCCTTAAGTGGGTCGGATCAGTGAACATCTTTCCGTTCACCTGTTTTTTTACCGTTTTCGGAGTATCCGATAAATAGATGCAATTGCCCAGAGATTTGCTCATCTTCGCCTTGCCATCAACGCCCGGAAGCCGTCTTTGTGTCTCATTTTCCGGAATTACCGCTTTAGGAAGAACCAGGGTTTTCCCATAGATTCGATTAAACTTTTCTACGATCTCTCTGGTCTGCTCGAGCATAGGCAACTGATCTTCCCCTACCGGAACAATATTGGCATCAAAGGCCGTGATATCCGCCGCCTGAGATACCGGGTAAGCAAAGAAACCGACCGGCAGTCCTTCATCTGCAAATCCTCTCATCTGAATCTCCGCCTTTACCGTTGGATTGCGAGAGAGTCTGGCTGTGGTAACCAGGTTCATATAGTAGAAAGTCAGAGCATGCAGCGCCGGGAGCTGAGACTGGACACAGAAAGTCACTTTGTCAGGATCCAGTCCTACAGACAGATAATCCAGCATAACATTTACAATGTTATCTCTGATTTTTCGAGGATTGTCCACATTATCTGTAAGCGCCTGGTCATCGGCTATCAAAATATAGATCTCGTCAAAGTCTCCGGAATCCTGCAGATCCACACGCCTTTTCAGGGAGCCCACATAATGGCCCAGATGCAGTCTTCCGGTTGGTCTGTCTCCTGTTAGTATAATGTTTCTTTCATTGCTCATAATCTATGATCCTCTTTTTATATATTCTCTACTCTGGAAGAACAGAGCAGATTCCGTTTTATTATAACATGATTCAAGGAGATTAACCACATATTTCACACATTTACAGATAATGTGCCAGATATCTCATTTTTATCTGCCTCATTGCAGCATACAAAAAGAGCAGAATATGGCTGAATCCTGAAATTCAGCATATTCTGCTCTTCCTGTAAAGGATACTACGATTTATTTGATGGCTTCATAGGTAACTGCAAAGTTTTCTTTTGCATATTCCTGCCATGTATCATTGAATTCTTTTTCGGAAACATCTTTCCCGTCAATACGGAAGATTTCTTTATCATTGTCTTCATCCGGATTATGATGCGGTGCGTATTGATCCAGTTTTTTCACTACATTGAGTTCCCCATTTTTCACTTCACAAACCTCCAGATGGCCTTCTCCGGAAAGTCTGGAAAAATAGGTCAGTACATTTTTATTGTCGTCATAGTAGAAAGATTCTCCGCCGGCTCCGCCGATTTCTTTTACAACCTTTGGTTCGTTTGCATCATAAACCATCAGGCATGCTTTGTCTTCGTCCCCGATAAAAGCCTTATCGGTGGTTGACATAATCAATACCGGTACACCGTCTTTATTGACGTCGATAAATTTACAATAGGAATACTGACTTGTCAAATCTTTATCAGCCAGCGCCTTCATATACCAATCGCTGTCTGCCCCTTCTGCCATCTCTACTGCAGCTACCGCTATTGTTGATGCAGCTTCTGATGCCTTCTGGGCCGCTTTCTTCCCGCTGCAGCCGACAAGACCGCATACTGCCATGATTCCTGCTACCATTACAAATACAGCTCTTTTTAACATTGTTTTGTTCCTCCTTTTATGGTCATTTCTTTTGTTTTTATTTTTTACAGGCAAAGAATATCATAAAAGTTGTCACAGTATTGTCACATGGTTTGACTCGCCTGTTCTAAAAGTTCATCCCTCTCCTCGGGCGTCACTGGCGGAACGTTAAAAAGATCCGTGGATGCACTGATCTTATCTGCCAGTGTCAGGATCCACCCCTCCCGATGTTTAGGGAGTTTGGGGGTAAGAGGAAACATGTGTGACCGAATGGCATTAATCACTTTCTTATCTGATTCTCCTGTCAGATCTTTATAAATCTCCACAGAATGTCTGGGATGCTTCCGAAGCGTCTCCAGATTGCTGCTGTATTTATCCTCTCTTCCGATCAGGCTGATATCATGGCAAAGGCTGGATGTCACGACATTTCTGAGGACGTCTTCGTCTGTCATATTGTGACGAAGACAGAATTTTACAGCCTCCGCAGTTACTCCCAGTGTATGATCCCCCACTGTTGTTTTATAGTGGTGTGTCTGTTCAAAACCGGCCTGAAATGTGTCGGAGACAAGAATCTCACTTCCGTATTTTATGATGATGTCCTTTACTTACTGTTCCATGCTTCTTATAATCTCCTTCCTGAAAGCCATCAGAGAAGCGGTGCAAATAGTCTTAAGAACAGTTGCAACAGTTTTCTTCCGGCTCTTGGATTCCTGTATTCTTCTGTAACTTCCCTGGATACTGCCATCATCTCTTCAAAGTCTTTCCGAACCTCTCCAACCGCGTCATAGCCGGTAAAGAGACAGCCGTTTTCAAAATGATGATAAAGGCTTCGGTAATCCAGATTGATGGTGCCACAGGTCGCAATCCGGTCATCTGCAAGGCTCATTTTGGCATGGCAAAAACCGGGTGTATATTCAAAGATTCGTACGCCGTTTGTCACCAGACTGTTATAATAAGATCTTGTGATAGAATAAACGAGTTTTTTATCCGGTATTCCCGGCGTGATCACCCTGACATCGACCCCTTGCTTGGCTGCAAGGCCCAGTGTGTGGATCATCTCATCTGTGAGGATCAGATATGGGGTGACAAACCAGACATATTCCTTGGCATATTTGGCAACGGACATGTAGACATTTTCTCCAACCTGCTCGTCATCGATCGGTAAGTCTGCATAAGGTATCGCAAATCCGTCTTCCTTTGCCTGATACTCATAATCCGGAAAATAGATTTCATAATCCGTATCATTCTCATCGTCGCCCCGGATGGCATTCCACATTTCAAGAAATGTAGCAGTCAGACTCTTTACGGCATCTCCTGTAACTTTGATACCGGTATCTTTCCAGAAGCCATAAGGCTCCGTGATATGAAAATACTCATTGGCCAGATTATATCCTCCGGTAAATCCGACTTTGCCGTCTATAACCGTTATCTTTCTGTGATCTCGATTATTCAGAAAAAGATTCAGTGCCGGAATAAACGGATTGAATACTCTGCATCGGATACCTTTTGATTCCATCAGTTTTACAAAATCCGTATTGATAAAGCCAATACTTCCCATATCATCATAGAAGACACGCACATCCACGCCTGCCTGAACACGATCCTCTAAAATCTCCTGAATCCCGTGCCAGCTCTCTTTATTCTCAATGGCATGGTATTCCATGAAAATAAATTTTTCTGCCTTACGAAGTTCTTCTTTCTGGGCTTCCAGTCCTTTAGCGGCATCATCATAATAGACGATGTCCGTATTCTGATAAGCCGGATAATGGGAATGCTCTCTGATATAGCTGGCGATATTCGCTGCTCTTTTATCTTCTGCTGCCAGTTTTTCCTCGACATCCCTGTTTTCCTTAAGGCAGGCAAACACTTTCACATCGACCTCGGCATACCGTTCCCTCATTGTTTTTGTAGATATGCTAAGTCCTGTCAAAAGATAAAAGGCACTGCCGAAAACAGGCAAAACCATAATCAAAATGATCCATGGCATCTTTAAGGAAGGGGTTTTGTTTTGATTATAAATAAACAAAACCAGAATCGCTGCTAAAATGCGGGTACCGATCGCAATCCATTCAGCATAGTCATTCAGCCACAGAATCATGGAAAGAATAAGCAGTAGCTCAAGTACAATAGCAATCCCGACAAAAATCAGTCGTTTTATTCCATTTTTAGAACTTGCCTCTTTCTCAATGGTAGTCTGTATATTGCTGGCACTCATGGATTCCTCCTTTAAACAATATTTCTTTAAATCATAGGGTTGACAGATATTTTGTCCTAATTATAATTGTAATCAGGTAATAAATCAATTACACGATGGCCAAAAACACTGAAACAATTATTTAAAATGTAAGGAGGATCATTATTATGACTGAAAATCTCGTTGTAAGTATCTTTGAAGTAGAAAGTGAAGCTTATCAGGCAATGACAATCCTGAAGCAGTCCCCGATACTGGAGGATACCTTCGTAAAGCAGGCTGTCCTGGTTAAGAAGGACGGAGATGATATAAAGGACCTGGATTATTTTGATACCGGAGCTGACACTATGGACGGTTTTGCTTTAGGCGGAATGCTCGGCGCATTAGTAGGTGTTTTAGGCGGCCCAATCGGCGTCCTTCTTGGCGCAAGCTACGGCATGCTCGCCGGAGGCAGCGTGGATGCATTAGATGCTCTGGATAATGCTTCTTTGATCGAGCAGATCATTGACAAACTCCAGGATGGCGAAGTAGCTATTATCGCCCTTGTAAACGAGGAAGATGAATCTATCCTTGACAAGAGTCTTGAGAATTACAAGACCATCACCGCTCGTTTTGATGCAGCTGTTGTTGCAGCAGAAGTAGAAGAAGCTATGGAAACAGAGAAAGAGTTAGAAAGACAGGCCCGCGCTGCTCTTCGCAAAGAAAAATCTGACGAATTCAAGAGCAAAGTAGAAAAACATCGTGCAAAACTGAAAGCATTTTTTGCTGGGGAATAAGATTTTAGCAGCCTATGGAATCAGACCTTCCTGCGTATGCAGAGGGTCTTCTCCCATAGGCTGCTATTTTTTCGCTAAAAATAAGACTGCTGCTCTTCTGCGAGAGTGATTACAGCGCTACTAATTCCGGCTGATATAAGCTTTTACAACTTTTCCGTAACTGATCTTAAAGTAAACAGCCTGTACATCTCCGAAAACATACTTTTTGAATTTATCCTTTGAAATCTTTTTCGGCTTTGAGTTTTCGATAGCTGTCTCTTCTACATAGTACTTCGTCTTCTTGGTCAGTCTGAATTTCTTGTTGTATTTTTTCTGTTTCCCATCAAGGGACATCTTGCTGGTATGGTACCATTTGCCTTTTAAATAAACCTTATTACCTTTAAATTTGATAGCTTTTTTCGCATCTTTAGCAAGCTCAAAATACTGTCCGTAATAACATTTAGATTTGGCCTGTACCTTGTTCACCGGTATAATCACCGCCGAAAGCACTAACAACAATGTGACTACTACAATCAGACTTCTTTTTTTCATGTTCTCCTCCTTCTCAATACATTATAAAAAAGATTTTACAACGAGTTACTTTATGTTTCTAATTATTAGCCCGCATAAAAAAGTTTTTCAAACAATTCGTTCCCGTCAGTACCGTTCACAGAAGGCGGGTACGTTCCTTCCACTTTGAGCCGGAGCAATCTTCCGTCTTTAAGTCTGGTATCTACCAGATCCTTTCCGTCTGTGCGGTACAGTGTAAAGCTGGAGCCGGATGGGATTTTCACGGATTCTTCCAGAACTTTCCCTTCTTCATCGACCACATCTCCGGTTATTTCCTTCTTTGACTCAAGTGTTATGTTACTCGTAATGATATAATACGGATCGGAAGTTTCCGGCTTAGGATTCTCTATTGCCTGATAAGTCTTCTTTCCTTCATAAGTACTTAAGAGATCGAACCGGGTCTGCAGTACCATATGATTCGGATCTGTAAGCACTTCTCGGTAAATGCTGTAATCCTCATCTCCTTCATCCACGGTGAAATTCGGGCGCACATCGGCTGTTCCCGCTGACACGGGCTGCCCGGAGCTGATGTCAAAGAGGTAGAGGGTCATCCAGTCATTTTCCTCGCTGCACCATACATAGAGAAAGTTTTTCCCTGTGGAAGTATGGACCGTATACTGGTTTATATCAAAGCTGTAAAGATCTTCAACGGAAACGGTCATACCACCTGTCTTCACTTCAAACCCTTCCATGGTATCGGATTCGTCTCCGGTTTGATAAGCAACGGATACCGAGGCATTCTCCCCATCTCCGTTTGTGTCGACAGAGAAATCCGTGTACTCACAAAAGCCGGAAATGTATCCTTCTCCCTCCAAAGGACGATAGCGGTCTGTAAACAGGTCTGCATAAGCAGAATACAAAATGGTCACATTCTGTGTTCCAGCTGCATATGGCGCAAGATCATAATCGGAATAATAGAAAGTGATTCCCTGAGGATCCAGTGTCCATGCAGGCTTGATATCTTCCGCTCCTTCGAGCCTGCTTTTAATGTTCTCATCCAGCTCATCAAAAAAAGTATCTTTCCCGTACTTTTTTATCAGTTCTTCTTTCAAAGGTTTCAGAAGAAGATTCTGGTCCTTGATAACGTCCTCCAAAAGGATTTCCTTCCCGGTCTGCGCATCCAGGTTTACCGTCGTAAATCCAGTATTCCCATGTGCTCCCCCCGCATAGCTGGTGGATCTTTCTACCAGGCTTAGAACTTCCTGATCGGCCCGGCGTACAAAACACTGGTCTTTTGCCATATCAGGTATATTTTCACCCATGGCATTCTCCGAATTCTCCTGTCTCGCCTTCAGATATTCTGTAACCTGTGTCTTATAGGCTTCCGTTTCTTTCTTCATGATCTGGTCAAGAGCATCGGACAGCTTTCCATACTGTTCCTGACTTTCCGGAGAAACCCGAATTCGGTCATGGCTCCCTTCCACATAGACTGTCTTGTTGTCTTTATCTGTTTCTCTGGTAACTATCATCGCCTTTTCGATGACCGGTCTTGCCGAAACCTGTTCCTCTTCCGAAGCCGATGTCTTGCTTTCAGAAGATTCGCCTTCGGCGGCAGTAGTAGTGCTTTCCGTAGATTCGACAGATCCGCAGCCCGGAACGATGATCAGACACATCAAAACCAGAACGGCCAGTATTTTTTTCATATTCATGATCCATCCTCCTAATGAGTCAGCTATTCGATAATTATCTGCAAATATAATACCATTAATATATTTATACTGCAATGCCTTAACCATGTGGAAATGTTTTTACAGACCATGTCACAATATGATATTATATCATTGCAGGTGATAATACGAAATAAGCAAGGAGGAAAGTAACGGCATCATGAAACAAAGTATTAAAAAATGTATCCTCATATTATTATTGATCATACTGCCGATCAGTCAATGCAGTATATATGTCTCTGCCGAATCAAAAAAGGCCAGGCGAAAGGAACGTGTGAAGGTAAACGACGGCATAGCCTGTTATATTCATTTAGGTCAGAAAAAGCGAATGAAAACCTGGAAACCTTTTAAGAAATATCCCAAAGCAAAGGTTACCTATAAAAGCAGTAATCCGGCTGTAGTTTCCATCTCCAGGGCAGGACGTCTGAAGATCAGAAAAAAAGGAGCCGTGACTCTGACGGCGAAGACAAAGCAGACTTCTAAATATAAAGCTGCAAAGGCTGAGATCTATATCACCATACTTCCAAAAAAGAATGGTCTGTATACGGATGATGTTGGGAATCCTCATTTTTATTATAAAGGCAAACAGTATAACCCGGGTCAGTTACCGAGAAAGACGGAGATCAGGCTGTGTAAAACCAATCCTTTCCTGAAAAAATATCTGGTGGACTATCTTCCGAAATACCGGAAAAAAATCAGTGATCCGACGGAAGCGGGTTTGACAGCGATCCTGAATTACGGAAAAAAATATCTCTCTAAAAAAACACTGTTTAATCCGTATTATGTAGCATCGATTGAGGCAAATAATTCTTTATGGTCAAGGCTGCTGTATACTCGCAGAGGCGCCTGCGTCTATTATTCCAGTTTATTCTGTTATCTTTGTTATCTGAGTAATGTACCTTGTATGGCCGTGGAAGACGACGGACATGCCTGGAATATCATATATCATGAAGGCTATTACTATTCGCTGGAGAATCATTATTTTCTGGTCAAGGTGAAAGACCACTTCGTCATGCCTCCCTTTACCAAGAAGACAGCAGATATTTTTACGAAAAAAATTGTCCATAATACGAATCTCCAGCGAGGCATGAAAAAAGCAAAATGGGTTCCGACCAAAAATCCGGCAAAGATGGGCCGGGATGTATCTTCCGGCTGCCCGCTACTTCTGTATTCCAAAAACAGCAAGGGGGAATATGAAGTACATTTTAAAAAGCTGGAGAAGGGTCTGATTCCGAAATACGAGAACGGAAAACCTGTCACGCTCTCCGAGATGATATATCTTCAGTTGGAATCCGAAGCAAAAAATGAAGACGTTTATCCCGCATTCCAGCAGATGGATAAAACTCTGCAGGACGAACTGAGAATATTCTTTAACTGATAACCATTTAAAAAAGTGTCTTCGACACATCAACTCCCCTGCCCCTCATTCTTGAGGGGGTGGGGTTTTATTTTTCCCTTCTTTCTTCTATAATGACCTCATGAATATCCTACAAAAGATCTTTACGGATCATTATGAAGAAA
>CACZNZ010000022.1 GCA_902782625.1 uncultured Lachnospiraceae bacterium
CATCAAACCTGTAGCTGTTCACCAAAGAGATGTATTGGCAGCAGGTAAAATGTTTGCAATGTGGGAAGGAATCATTCCAGCACCTGTAACCAACCATGCAATCAAGGCTGCTATTGATGAAGCAATTCGCTGCAAAGAGACCGGCGAGGAAAAGACAATCCTCTTCGGCCTTACCGGAACCGGATACTTTGATCTTGTAGCATATGAGAAATTCCACAATGGAGAGATGACAGACGAGATTCCGACCGATCAGCAAATTAAAGATTCGGTTGCAAAACTTCCCGTTGTCGGCTAATAAAAATGATCAACAAAGACCGATTAATCCATGAATTCATGCATTTGGTATCCTTTGATGCCGAATCAGGCCATGAAAAAGAAATATGCCTTTATCTTCAGAATAAACTGACGAAACTCGGCCTTGAGACAAAGGTTGACGAAACCGGTAATCTCTACGGAATCCTTCCCGGCAATACAGCCGGGAGGGAGCCGATTCTCCTCAGCGCTCATATGGATACGGTAAAACCCGGAATCGGCAAAAAGGCGATTCTTCATGACAACGGTACCATCACTTCTGACCAATCTACCGTTCTAGGGGCTGATGACGCTGTGGGACTGGCAGAGATCCTGGAGGTTTTGACCGTCATAAAAGAATCTTCTCTGCCTCATGGAGATATAGAGATTCTTTTCCCGGTTGCCGAGGAAATATTCAGCAAAGGATGTCAGACTTTTGATTTCTCTATGATTAAAAGCAGGATGGCTTATACTCTTGATATGAGCGGTCCTGTCGGTGGAGTTGCCATCGCTGCTCCTTCCATCATTTCCTTTTCTGTCCGGGTTCACGGGAAAAGCTCCCATGCCGGCTTTGCGCCTCAGGACGGAATCCATGCCATCTCGATTGCCGCAGAGGCTCTCAGTCAGATGCGCATGGGATATGTCGAAGATGATACTTCTGTCAATGTAGGTACGATCTGTGGAGGAACCGGGAAAAATATCGTCCCTGAACAAACGGAACTTACCGGGGAAATCCGAAGCATGGATCATGAGAAAGCACAGAGATATGTACAAAAAATCCGGGAATTATTTGAGAACAGCGCAAAAAAGGCAGGAGGCAGCATTTCGTTTACCTGTGAGGAACATATCCGTTCCTATCGGATTCCGAAGGATGCCCCCGTTGTGAAGGCTTACAGAGAAGCCTGTAAAAAGGCAGGCGCAACTCCTGATCCACGGGAAACTTTTGGCGGAAGTGACAACAACCGGTTTGTAGAACATGGAATTTCCGGAGTTGTCATCAGTTGTGCGATGAACCGGGTACATACCGTTTATGAATATACCCATACAGATGAAATGAAAAAGGCGGCGAAGATACTGCTGTATCTGATCACCGCCTGAAATGTCTTATCTTTCTTTTCCAAGGAAAAACAGTGCCAGCATTCCGGGGCCGACATGAGCTCCGGAAAACGGCTCATGTTCACAGAGTGTAATCTTTACCTCCGGTGTGACTTCCTTTACCATTTTTTCAAGCACACGTGCTTCTTCGAGACAGTCTCCGTGGGAGATATAGATTCTCTGATCCGGAAGATCCATTCTCTTTTCCTTATATTTATCAATCAAAGCCTTAATGGCTTTTTTACGCCCCCTTGTTTTACTACAAGATATGATATGGCCGGTACTGTCCCCGAAAAGAATCGGTTTGATGTTTAAGACTGTGCCTATTGCCGCTGTCGCACCGCTGACACGGCCGGTTTTCTTCAGATAATTCAGGTCATCTACAGTAAAATACTGACAGGCATGAGGCACCTGCTCATCAACGATCCTGGCTGCTTCTCTGGCATCATACCCCTTTTTGCTTAATTCGGCAGCATGGATTGCCAGCAGTCCATTGCCAAAACCGCATCCTTTGGAATCTACGATGTGTACAAAACGATCGGGAAACTGTTCCATCAATTCTCTGGCTGCGATGACAGCCGCATTGTAAGTGCCGCTGATTGCGGAACTCATGGAAACATAGATCACATCCCGTCCCTTTTCCAGAACCGGCGCAAAGAATGTGAGAAACAGCTGTGTATTCAAAAGGCTGGTTTTGACAACCTGGCCATTACGCAGTCCTTCATAGAAAGCATGACCGTCAAAATTCTGAAGATCTCCTTTATAGGTTACAGGTTCCCCATCTACCGTATATTCACAGGGCAGCAGATCAATCCCGTCAAGCAGTTCCTGTGGCAGGTTCGCACTTCCATCTGCAAACACAGCAAAACTCATCTTGTCATCCCTCCTTGGTAAATACCACCTGTTCATCACTTGGAGCGTCCCACACTATCGTACCGTCATCTTTTATAGCAAAGGACCCTTCTTTGTATACATCTGATACTTCATTTTGATTACCACTCTTTTTTTCACGAATTTCAGCTACCCACATCTGCCAGTAGTATAATGTTTTTGTGGACTGTTCATATTGACCGCTCAAAACATAGGAATAGTTTTTCCGTCCATCTTTAAATCCATCCATGATACTGACTACGTACAGATCTCCGGATTCTCCTTTTTCTATGATCATTACCCGATTATCAGCTGACATCCATGTCCCGTCCAGATCAGGATATTTTATTTTTTCCTTCTTCTTATCAATAAAGACCGGATCAAAACCATAATCCTGGTAAGCTTCTATCGTGAGTTTCTCCCGATCACGATAGTCTTTGATCACAGCTTTTCGAGTCTCCTCTTCCTTGTCTTCGATACCTTCATATGCCTTTTGCAGCTTTTTATCCCAGCCGAAAATCTTGTTTACGGATTCCGTATAGTTCTCTCCGTCGTCTACAAACTCTATCTCAGAGACAATATATCCTTCCTTTACCTTGGTCAGATGAGCCACACCCGGGTTACTTGAATAACTCTGCGTCATCAGTGTCGTCCCCCGAAGATCATAATTATAGATCTGGAAATCACCCCATACTTTAATATCCTTCTGATCCGAATCATCTTCTTTCAAAATCAGAAAACAAGGAATGGCGACATCATTCTCTTCATTAAACAACTGCAGTGTCTTCTGGGCATACTCCCATATGGGCTGATAATAAGGATTGTCCCCATCATAGGAGTACTCCGGAAGGTCCACGGAATATTTCGAAGTCGTTTCATTCTGCCAGAGCGTATTCCTTTCTGTACTTTGTTCCATATTCTGGTTCGGTTTGGATGCAGTGCAGGAAACAGACATGGTAACCGCTGCCACCATAAAAACTGCGATCCATATCTTTGATTTATCTCTAAACATCTGACAGAGAATCTCTTTCATGATCTGTTCCTTTCTCCTGACCATTTTAAGATAATCCAGGCGACATCTAATTCTTTAAGGCCGCTTTGTTTTGATACATGGCCGTATCCGCTTTTTCAAATACTTCTTCATACGTCCGGTCTGATTCCGGAGACCATTCCCCATACCCACAGGCAATGATCACATTGTTGTTCTTTTTATGCTTATCATTCCTGCCGGCCATCTCTTCCATCAGTATGCTTCGTCGTTCATAATCTGAACCCATCAGGATGGCGACAAATTCATCTCCACCAATCCGGAATACGGGACTGTGCTTAAAGGTCTCACAGATAATATGTGCAGCATCAAGGATCAGTTTATCCCCCGCCTTATGACCAAGCGTATCGTTAGTCACTTTCAGATTGTTCACATCACAGACCACAACCGCAAATGCAGGGTTTTCCCCTTCTGCAATCCGGTGATTCATGTCTTTGATCACATCATCGTAGGCATGCTTGTTTTTTACGCCAGTGAGGGCATCTCTATATGCTTTTTCACTGGCATGATTAAGCTGTCTCTTCATCTCTACATCGATATTACTTACACCGATGATCAGATGTCTTCCGTCTTCAGCCATCACGATCTTCATCTGATACCAGGCTGGCTTCCCTTCGATGACCAGGCGGTATACTACCGTACAGGTCTGCTGCTGTGACAGGGTCTTTAAAAGTTCTTCTTTCTCAAGCGTATTACTTACAACTGCCTGATCATCCGCATAAACGACTCTGAGAAGTTTTTTCTGACAATCCTGAAAGAAATCCTTGCCGCTTAGTTTCCTATCAGGATCTTCGTAGGATCCCTGTGCCGTAAACTCTGTATATTCGCAACTTTCTATATCCACATAGTAAATACTTTCATAATCACTCGACAGAGCCCGGGCAATGCTGGAGAATTCATGGTCAATTTCTCTTAAACCATCGAAATCGCTGGCCTGCTGAATATGTTCCTCCACATTGCTTACCCCGATTACCATGTGGTGATCATCTTTGGCAGCAGCGTTGACGGCGCGCAGATTATAATAAACCGGCTTTCCATCTATCACCAGCCTGTAAGTCATGGAGAATGTCTGTCCTGCAAGAAGTTGTGTCAAAAGAGCATCTTTCTGCAGGGAAAGTGAAACTCTTTCCTGATCATCTTTGAAAACCACTCTGCCGATATTCTTTTGTGTGTCATAAAAGAAATCTTCTCCACTGCGTTCAATCTGCAGATCTTCATATCGTCCGCTTGTACTGAACTGTACATAATGTCCGCTGTCCGTATCGATATAATAGATTACTTCAAATCCGCTGGTCAGTGCATGGATGATGCTGTCTGAGACGGATCTTTCATTCGGTATGCGGGATGCGTAATGCTTCGGCGCATTCTCAGTCTCTTTCTGTTTTTTCTGCTCGACATAATATTCATACTCGTGAGCCGGCAGAGGTTTGGAGAAATAATATCCCTGGACCAGATCACAGCCCATGGCTCTTAATACCTCAAGCTGTTCTTTTGTCTCTACCCCTTCTGCAATGACCGGCACAGAGAGATAATCCGCAATATCAATGATCACTTCAATCAGTCTGGTATCTCTTCCCTCCTTGAATGCATCGCGGATGAATTTCATGTCAAGCTTCAGCGCATCGATCGGAAGACTTGAGATCATATTCAGAGAAGAATATCCTGTTCCAAAATCATCCATCTCAATACGGAATCCAAGATCTCTTAATCTTTCTACCATGCTGATAATCTGTGCAGAATCCTGTGTATAGGCTGATTCCGTGATCTCCAAAAGCACCTCTCCCGGTTCCAGATCATAATCAACCAGAAGCTTCTGAAAAGTCTCGACCAGATTCGGATCATACATGTCGACTCTCGAAACATTTACCGATACCGGAACAGAGATCCCAAGCCGCTGTTTCCAGTCTCTGATCTGATTAGCTGCCTCATTCCAGACATAGAAATCGAGTTGCTGGATCAAACCGTTTTCTTCAAAGAGCGGGATAAATACACCCGGGCTGATCATTCCCATTGTCGGATGCTGCCACCGTACCAGTGCTTCGGCACTGGCCAGGACAGGAATCTCCGGACGTATATCAAATTTAGGCTGATAGAACACCGTAAACTGTTTTTGCGCAATCGCATTCTGGAAATCTTCCAGGAGCTGCTCTTCATAGATCTCTGATTCATGCAGCTTATTATTATATAAAGCAATTCCTTTTAACAGATTGGTTCTTACGGTATCGGCAGCCATTTTAGCCCGGTCAAAACGACGTTCTATCTCCAGCGTTTTATCCACATGGGAATAAACCCCCATTCTCAGACGAACCCGGTTCCTTGAAACGTTATCCCCGGTGAGCCCTATCGAAGCATTTTCAAGAATCTCTTCATAGTCATCTCTGTGAGGGCAGTAAACAAGAAATGTATCCGCCCCACGTCTGCACACGATTCCATTGTTATCCTGCACCATGCCACGCACTTTCTCCCCGATTCTTCGAAGTACGCTGTCGCCGTAAGCCTTGCCGTATCGTTCATTGATCATTCGGAAATGGTGTACATCCAACACGATCGCATCCATATCCATATCTTTATGATACTGATCAAACTGTTGTGCATAGCGGTAAAAATATTCACGGTTATACAGTCCTGTCAGACTGTCTCTCTCCGTAGACTGGATGATATCCCAATCCTCCGAAAGTTCGATTGCCCTTGCCACGCGGGTTAAAATGACCTCGTTCTTCGGGTATGGTTTCGGAATGAAATCGGAGGCGCCCATTTTCAGACTTGTTACTTCCGCTTCCTGGTCGGCAGTCAGGACAATGATCGGAATCGATTTGAGCTCCGGATCTGTCTTCAGCATTTTAATCACATCAAAGCCATGCATACCGGGCATCAAAAGATCAAGGAGCACCAGCGACAGGATTTCATGGTTCTGCCGGATGATCTCCAGAGCACTTTCTCCGTCCTTTGCCATGATCGTCTCATAATCACGTTGAAGAACCATATTGAGCAGTTCGCGGTTGATCTCTTCATCGTCAACAATCAGAACAAGCCGTTTTCCGTTTGTAGAATGGAATTTTTCATGAGTTTTCAGCACTGTACTTTTCTTCTTTCTTTATTCTTGTATTATGCATTGATTATAGTTACAGTATATCCGTTCAGTGGAATATAAGCAAGCGAATCATTTGCCGGCAAGCTCAGGTTTCAGGACAATTATCTGGGCTCCATATTCTTTTCCCGTATCAATACTGCTTTGTTCCAGGAAAACCACTTTGTCAAATTCTTTTGTGAACTTTTCCACCTTTGCGATCACATTAAATCCAAATCCTTTTTGATCGTCACGGTAATGCATTGGAATCACCTTCTTTGGTTCGAGCAGCCGGACGATCTTTGCCGCTTTTTTTGCATCGATCGTAAAGAACCCCCCGACAGGAATCATCAGCACATCCAGATTCCTGCATTCTTCTATCTGATCTCTGGTCAGATCAGACCCGATATCTCCCAAATGTGCAATCCTGCTCTCTCCGTCATCAAGAATCGTCATCTTATTCTTTCCTCGCAGCAGGCCTTTCTTGCTGTCATGATATCCGTTAAGCTGTGTAATCTGAAACGGACAGGTTCTTTCCGGAAGGATCTTTACATTTTCTCTTCCATTATGATCTCCGTGTTCATGGCTGCAGAT
The DNA here is from genome assembly GCA_902782625.1 of uncultured Lachnospiraceae bacterium. Taxonomy (GTDB): domain Bacteria; phylum Bacillota; class Clostridia; order Lachnospirales; family Lachnospiraceae; genus Anaerobutyricum. Next base: position 6,966 of record CACZNZ010000022.1, read on the forward strand.
TACCATGTGCGCTTCCTCTCTCACGGGAGAAAGCCCGGGAACCGTTCCGTCCCC
>CACZNZ010000023.1 GCA_902782625.1 uncultured Lachnospiraceae bacterium
CAATATCCTGAGCGTCACTGACGACAACTTGAATTCCGGCATCCTCCAGTTGATCAACCTGCTCTTTAGTCTGTGCCATACCGCTCATCAGCAGAACATCGGGATGCAAAGCAATAATCTGCTCAATGTTGGTGTCATCACCGGACTGAAGATAGGGGACGTCTTTAACCTCAGCAGGATAATCACAGTATTCTCCACGTGCTATCAGCTTATCACCCGCACCAATGGCATACAGGATCTCACAGTCAGCAGCACTCAGCGCAACAACACTCTTTGCAGGTTTATCAAGGGTGATCGTATGACCGGTCATATCCTTAACAGTAATCGCTGCATCGGATGTCTGTGTTGAATCAGTAGTAGACTTCTGGCCACAGGCACACAATGTCAACAGTAACAGTGTCGTCAGTAAGATGGTAATGCATTTGCTCGTTCTTTTTTTCATAGTGTTCCTCCTTTATGGATTAAATCATACTGGTTTTAGACTGAAAAACAAAAACCGCATGGCTGTATTCGTATTTAGCCATGCGGTTGTTCCAGCAAGTCTGTCAGCTGCCCGGTAATGGCGGACCTCTGAATAAGCAACTTCATAACGTATCTGACTTATCCGTTCTCAGACGGTATCACAGTGCCCTACGCGCGGGGAGTTTCACCCCATTCCGTTGTCTGCATAAAAATGAAAGTATAAGTCGCAGTTTATGCAATAATTATATATGAATCAATCTTTCATCGCAAGGGTTTTTACAGAAAATGAAGAAACATTGGCAGGAATTATGCTATGTTCCATAAGGAAAACTCTCCTGGTGAAAATGTTTTAGATTATGTTGCATCGTCAACCGATATTAACTATAATACCCATATACCAGCAGTACAATTTGCTTGTTGTATGTGGTTTTATGAAAGAGTCAGGGCTCGACGGACTGTAAAAACAATTATGAAAGTCACGGTCAGATGATAAAAGAGATTCAAGAAGAGTTATTTCAGAATAAAGATGATAAATATAAGGATTTCCAAAGCAAACTAATCCCTACCGTTGATCCGGATTTCTTTATCGGTGTACGGACTCCGAAATTGAGAAAGCTTGCTAAGAATCTGGTAAAAAGAGAGGATTTAGACACTTTTTTAAATGATCTGCCTCATCGTTATTTTGATGAAAACCAGCTTCATGCCTTCATCATTTCCGAGATCAGGAATTATGAGCAGTGTATAGAAGAGGTAAACCGATTCCTGCCATACGTAGATAACTGGGCAACCTGCGACCAGATGTCTCCCAAAGTGTTAAAAAAACACCGAAAGGAACTGCTTGAACAGATCAAGAGATGGATCTGTTCCGGGGAAACTTACACAGTTCGGTTCGGAATCGCAACGTTGATGCGGCATTTTCTGGATGAAGATTTTGATCCTGTTTATCCGGAGATGGTTGCAGAGATCAGGTCTGACGAATACTATGTCAATATGATGATCGCCTGGTATTTTGCGACGGCTTTAGCAAAGCAGTATGATGCGATTTTGCCGTTCATTCAAGAGCAGAGACTTGATATCTGGACACACAATAAGACGATTCAGAAAGCAGTAGAGAGCAATCGGATTTCTCCCGGACAAAAAGAATATCTGCGCAGCCAGAAAAAACGCAGCTGATGTAAGACTGTATATGGAATAAGAGGCAGGTGCTTTGAAAGATGATTACGATTCTTGTCGTCGATGCCCAGGGGGGAGGACTTGGGAAGCAGCTGATTCATAGTATCCGCAAAGAAATCAGCGATGTTCATATCCTTGCTGTCGGGACCAATACTGCAGCAACGACAGCCATGCTAAAAGCAGGTGCTGATGAAGCAGCAACCGGGGAAAACCCTGTCCTTGTGGCAAGCAGAAAGGCAGATATCATTATCGGACCTATTGGTATGGTCATAGCAGATGCCATGTGAGGCGAGATTACGTCTGCTATGGCAGGCGCAATCGCGAAGGCGGATGCAAAGAGGATCCTGATTCCTTTTAGCAATTGTGATAATTATATTGCGGGGGTTTCTGATTTCAGTACCGGCCATTTGATACAGGATGCAGTTGATCAGCTGAAAAGTTGTTTGACAAGCATATCCTGATTTGCTATCTTTGAATTAGCAGCATGAAGCTGTCTGATCCTGTGTTATGAAGACATAAGAACTCCTGAAGGAGAAATAATAAATACAGGAGGAAAAGATTATGGCTTGTTTTTTAGTGTCCGCAGCTGAAGCTGCAGTGGTAACCGTAGTGGAGAAGGCAGAGGAAAAGAAAGAACAGAGTTCGACGGAGTGCAGTGCCGGTAAAGAAGAGATGGGTTCGATTCCATGGAGCAGAAAGCTTAAGTGGCTTTCCTGGCTGCTGTGGGGAGGTGCCGTTCTTCTTGCGTTTGAGCATCTCTGGCACGGAGAAGTTGTTCCATGGTTTCCGTTTTTGACAGCAATGACCAATCCGGCAGATGCTGCAGGGATGTTCCATGAGATGGCGACTGTCGGGGTCTGCATGGCGGCGCTGATAACCATTGTCTGGCTTATTATGTGCAAAGCAACTGATTCTATCGTAAAACGTCCGGAAAAGAACGTCACGCAGAACACAGCTGCTTGAGGAGAAGAAGTATGACTTTGCTGATTACAGTTTATGCTGCAATAATTGTCACCGTTTTATGGTATAACCGCAAAGATGACTCCATGCGGCTTGGGATGCTTTGCTTTCTTTTTTGGGGAGCATCTATCATGTGGTTTGTCGATGCCATATTCGAGTATGTCAGAAAACCGGCACAGTATTTTACTCCGGCTTTAGAGGATATGCTTAATGATGCATTCCTGGGATTATCGGTCGTAGCTTTAGGACTGATAATCTGGCTGGTCAGATTGTTGATTGCAGATCCGAAAGGCTCCGTTCGCGCAGCATTAAAGAAAAAATAACGATTATTTTTTAGGAGGATTCCCGTGAAAGAGAATCCTCCTTTTTAGTTCTCTTCAAATTCTGCAGTTCTGTCAAGAAGGTTAACGCGGATTTTGCCTTTTTTACCGTCAAGAAGTACAGAAGGAATCGTTTCGAATTTTACTTTTTCGAGGCGTTTCCCTGGATCGTTCTTTGCCGCTTCTTCAATTTCGATGGTCTCTTCTCCTGCGAGCATCATCTTACGGATATTCTGAACAAGAAGCCGGTCATATCTCTCACAGGCTTTTTCTGATTTTTTTATATTCGACGGATCCTCGAAGTATTCTTTCGTCCATTCTTCCAGATTCTTGATAGTTAACATAACACTTTCCTTTCTTTATCTTTTCCCTTTGGGATTTTGTTTTCCTTATTATAAAAGAACCGTCCCCTGATTTCTTGTAATTATTGGTCAGATTTGTGTAAAACATAGAGAATAAACTTTTTTGCGAAGGATAACAATTTGTTGCATTTTGTCTGGTGTAATACTTTGACTTCGCAAAAAAATATAATTCCAGTACATTTTTTTGCCGTAAATTCGTGAAAATACCCAGAAATCAATCCGTTTGATAATTGCTAAATACAGACACGGATATTCCTAATGACTGTGATTTTTTTCTAGTATAATTTCCTTTAGATGAAACTCAGGAGTGGTTGATTTATGGGTTTATAGGATTTTGAGTTATCATCTCTCAATTGTTTTAGCATTTCAATGCGAAATTAAGAAGGAGGAAATTGAAATGATCGCAAAAGGATTTTCAGAACCAACCGCAAGAATCAAAAGCTTAAAAGCAGAAGTTGTTAATGCTGTACCGGAAGTTGAGCCGTACAGAGCTGTCCTGATTACCGAGTCCTACAAAGAGACAGAAGGTATGGCAGCTGTTATGAGAAGAGCAAAAGCTAACGAGAAGATCTTCAACAATCTTCCGGTAGTTATCCGCGATAATGAGCTTATCGTTGGTGCGCTTTCTGTAAAACCTCGTTCCACAAACCTGTGTCCGGAGTTCTCTTTTGACTGGGTTGAGAAAGAGTTTAAGACAATGGCAACACGTATGTGTGACCCGTTCGTTATTACAGAAGAAACAGCAGATATCCTTCACGAAGTATTCAAATACTGGAAAGGTAAAACAACCAGCGAGTTAGCTACTTCCTACATGAGCCAGGAAGCTCTTGACTGCCAGGCAGGCGGCGTATTCACGGTTGGTAACTATTACTTTGGCGGAATCGGCCATGTTTGCGTAGACTACGGCAAAGTTCTTAACAAAGGATTTAAGGGCGTTATCGCTGAGGTTGTTGAAGCTATGAATAAGCTTGACCGCAACGATCCTGACTTCCTTCAGAAGAGAAACTTCTATGAGGCAGTAATCATTACTTATAACGCAGCTATTAACTTCGCTAAGAGATACAGCAAGAAAGCAGCTGAGATGGCAGCTACCTGCACAGATCCGAAGAGAAAAGCTGAGTTAGAGCAGATCGCTAAGAACTGTGATCGTGTTCCGGAGAATCCGGCAACGAACTTCTGGGAGGCATGCCAGTCCTTCTGGTTTGTACAGGCATTAGTTCAGATTGAGGCTAATGGACATTCCATCTCCCCAGGACGTTTCGATCAGTATATGTGGCCATTCCTTGAGGCAGATAAGAACATCGACAAAGAGTTCGCTCAGGAACTGATCGACTGTATCTTTGTATTACTTAACCATGTAAATAAGACTCGTGATGACGTATCAGATCAGGCATTCGCAGGATACGCAGTATTCCAGAACTTTGGTGTTGGTGGACAGGACGAAGAAGGTCTTGACGCTACGAACCCACTGTCCTACATGTGTATGGATGCAGCTGCACACGTAAGACTGCCAGCTCCTTCCTTCTCCGTACGTATCCACAACCAGACATCAGACGAGTTCCTGCTTCGTGCCTGTGAGCTTTCCAGATTAGGTATGGGTGTTCCGGCATTCTACAATGACGAG
>CACZNZ010000024.1 GCA_902782625.1 uncultured Lachnospiraceae bacterium
AAACGATTCCTTATGTCCTTCTTGTTATCAGCCTGTAACGACGACTCCTTTGAGATAGACAGAAAACATCCTTTCCGCGGCCACTGCTATGTCATAGGATCCTCTGGAATTGCTCCAGTCCGATATAATTCCCTTTGCAAGCACACATAAATCGTGAGCAATCTGATCGGCATCGCCACCTTCCAGGATTTCATCCTTATGCTTATGAAGGCACTCTCTGGACATCTCATAAAAAGCATTGTACATATGATTGGGATCGATAGCGCGGTTCTTAGGAGTAAAGAAATTCAGACAGAAATCCACGCCATGTCCTGCAGAATAATTAATATACCATCTGTAACAGAACATCATCTGATCATAAAGAGATGCATTCTCTATATCTTCTTCCCGGTCGTGGATAAACTTCTCTGCTGATAGATTATAATAATGTGCCAGCAGCTCATCTTTATTACGAAAGAAATGATAAAAACTACCATTGCTGGTTCCGGAAGTCTCACAGATTTTCTTGATCGTTAATTTGTCATAGCCATCTTTAAGCAACAACTTAACAGCAGCATTAAAGATCTGATCTTTCGTTTTCTTTCCACTTTCGGTTAATACTCTGTCTTCAAGCATTAAGGTTCCCACTTTCTTAAAGAATTATCTGTATTATAAACCAATTACTGTTTACTAGCAACATCATCATTTTCTTTTGCCATATCTTCCTTAATTTCCCCATCCAGCCATTCATCAAAGCTTTTCCTGGAAATCCTGTATTGTCCTCCATCCAAACGAATCCAGCGAAACTCTTTCTTCTTCAATATTTTACTGACTGCAATACGACTGACTCTTAATATGTCCTGCAGATCCTGGACCGTATAACATTTGTTTCCTTCCATAGAAGACACAGTACCTGTCACCGTGTCCTGCATACCTTTTCGGGACATGCTGCGTACTCTTCAAATTCTGACACATCGGACAGATCTCCGAGTGCAGCAAGTTCAGCCATCTTCTTCTTGAGGCCGCTCTTTGGCTTGCGCAGGGCCGACGCCATCATTGCCGACAAATCACCGCTGTCAGCCATCTCAAACCATTTGTTGCTGTTCTGCCCCTGAACATTCGGTGCCAGGTAAAAGCTTGCGAAAGCTACCTGCATCTCAGGATGCTCCTTCACAAGGTACCATCCTGGAATCGTCCCGTGGCACTTCCCAAAATATCTGAATCTCTCAAATTTCAGAGCCCTGGCAAAACGGTGCACGTCAACGCCCCACTGTCTGGTCCAGTTGGTACTGCCGTCCGGATCAAGCTCATCTGTAACTCCATCAAAGCGCATTACCACGCCATAAACATGATATCTCTCCGCAAGCAGTTCCACAACCGGCATCACTGTATGAAAGTAGAACGCGCCTGTTACCAGCACTTCTTCGTTCTGCTCACCCAGTTCACAATATGTCAGTTCCACTCCGTTATCCAGCATTATCGATTTTGCACCATAAGCGATTTTATTTGATTCCATTTCTGACAACCTCCGTCTATATTAATATCGATATGGATAAAAAGCTCTCCTGATAATCCTTACAGTATATAGTCTTTAGTGAAACTCTCAAGTTCGTACAGCAGGTCTCCGGAGAATTCGAGAACTGTCCTGCCACCCTTCTTCATTATGAAGTCGCCTGTTGCAGCGAATCGGCTATACTTTGTATCTATGCCTTTTTCATCGAAGATTGCCTTGAGAGGAGCCGGTGCGAGCGCGTAGTGATCTGTGTAAACGAATTCTTTGCCTGCTGTAAGAGTATATTCGACCTCTATCTCTCCCCTGGTGAAGTAATATTTAGATACTGCCGGATACGTTCTCCCGCACTTTTCGTGGACCATAGTCTTAGGAATCTCTACTCTGCATGTCTCCGTATCTGTATTGTCGAATATAACATTGCCCTCTCTGTCCTGGATGAAGAAGATTGGGATACGTCTGTTATCGTTTGCCGCCGGGGCAACGCAGTCGAAGAGGACCATCGTATAATCATCATGCTGCTGTCTTGCCCATACCCACTGATTCCAGAAGAAGAATGTCTGAACGCTCGGCCATTGGTGATCATGATATCCTGTGCCCTTGATATCATATTCCCTGCCGTCAACAGTGAGAGTGCCGCTTACATCCCCCCTCGGGACAGCGCATAGCCATGTGAAGAACTGCTCTGTTGACTCGTTAAGCACATATCCGGTGCCAGGTCTCCAAGCACTGGACGTGCTCTTCAGTGTGAGATCCATCTTTGTGCCTTCATCGCCTTTGATCATCAGATGATAGGTATCGAGGTCCCCTTCAAATCTGT
>CACZNZ010000025.1 GCA_902782625.1 uncultured Lachnospiraceae bacterium
CCTTTTCCTGTATATCCAAAGAACGCCCGTACCATGCCTGCTTTTCCCAGCATATTTTCGATATATGTCATCCTGTTGCGCAAAGCGCCTTTAACAGAGCTTCCCGGAACCATAAAAGCCCCATAAGCGTCCTTCATGTTTTCCGCATCCGCCAAGCCTTCCACGGCAGCCCCCTTCACCAGAATGCTGCCCTCCGTTTCACCCTGAACCAGGAGCTCGTAAGCCCACACCGGCTGATCCGCCGCTATGGTTTTATCCGTGATGTCAATATATCCGCCCAGGATATCCGACTGTTTCTTTTTGCAGATCTGTTCAAGGATCGTAATCAAGGCAGCATCATCAGCCTGCCAGGCCTCCCTCTCCTCCTGATCTGTCAGGTCAAAATGACGATGGTACAGTCTGCGAAGTTTCAAAAATCCGCACCCGTTACTTCGCTGTCCGCCAATCTGCAGATTTTCTCCAGCAACCTGAGCCAATACTCTGGCAATGTCCTCTACATCCTCATCCAGCTCATGGAGGAAACAGATTGAAAACAAAAACTCAGCATCTCTCGCGATCATCTCGATCTCAAACTTCTGTCCGGAAACCTGGTCGCTTCCCCCAATTGCCTTACTGTGTACTGTACCCGAAGCGGGATCGATACTGACTCTTGGTCTGATTTCCATACGCACCGTATCCGGCAGAAACAAGCCGTCACTGATCCGGAGTCTGCTGCCACAGTCACTCCGTTCCTCCCCGCATCCGGCAGATACACCGAAAAGCCGTTCCGTCTTCTCCAGGCCGTTTACCTGTAACGAAACAGCACGTAAAACACCGGCCAGACTGGACGCCTGCACAAAAGGCTGATCTGTAACCGGATGAACAAGCACTTCACTTTTGTCTCCGGAAGAGCCACCGATATGCAGCGGCGTACTTACCGCAGCATGTACGAGATACCGATCGACTGCCTGATAAAACCCTGCCATCTCTCAGTCCCCCCTTCTACGATCATAACGCAGCATCTGCTGCAGCAGCTTTAACTTGTAACCGGATTCCTCCTGTTCAGAAAAAAACGCGCGCACAGGAATGCCCATGACAGTTTCCTTTGTTTTTCCAAACAAGGTCTTATCCAGAGGCTGATCCAAAAGGCTCCGGATCTGAGCATACAGCTTCTGGCCAGACGCCCTCTCTTTTTGTATTCGCTGATTTGTCTCTTTATCTTTCGCATGGGAGAAGTATCCTTCCAACCCTTCTCTTGCTTTTTCAGGCTGATACCGGTATTGAATGATTTTGCTCTCAATGGCGCCCAGCTGACTGTTTGACAATCCTCTTTTCAATAGAGGATTCTCAATCACGTAGCGTTCCATAGCGGCCTGAAGCAGATTGTGGTAATGCCCGGCTGCTGCCACGAGCAAAGTCTCTTTTTCCTTTGTTCCCACTGCAGACTGATTCTCTGTCTCCCTGCTCTCATCCCAGTTGTAGGTTTCCGCCTTTTTTCTGTCAACTGATTCATAGTGATCCAGGAAACGGACTCTGCCAAAGCCCTCATTCTTCCTGATCCCAATTCCGTTCCCGCAGAATTCCTGCATATGCTCTTTCGTAACAGTTCCCTGAAAAGAAAGGTGGAAAACGCTCCCGGCCTCATATACCGGTACAGCCGGTGTCCTGGACCCCCAGGTACGGTTGTATCCATGTACGCTGCGTACCGATGTGGATGCGTGCTTCACCTTTATGTCGCTTACACCAAGCCTCTCTGCCACATCCTCCCAACAGATACCACAAACCTCGCCCGTCCGGCTTCTCATAGCTGTGTCAGACATAAGCATCATGTAGCATTCATTAACTGCCGTAAATGGTTCCCCCTCCGTCACCGGATGATCTGCCATCTCTGACAGGATTACCCTGCATTTACCCAGTCCGGATGATCTGGCATTTCCGATCATAAGCAAAGAGTCCTTCTGAAACAATTTCAGAATCCTGTCATCAATTTCCCGCTTGCCTGACAATCTGATATATCCTTCAAAATACTGACCGGCTGCCAGCATTTCCAGCCGGACAACGCTCTGGTCATTTTCCGAACCAATTTTGATCTTCATGTCAGAGTCTGTCTTAACTCCATAATAATGGATACATCCATTATCAAGATAACAATAATTCCCCAAAGATGCGCGCTTCATTCCATCCGAGAAATCGCCC
>CACZNZ010000026.1 GCA_902782625.1 uncultured Lachnospiraceae bacterium
GCCCGGCACATCGACATATGAGCTGATCCAGTGCAAGTCGAAGCAAGAGGGCTCAGACGAGTGGATCGATGACGAAGTCGGCAGGCCAGACGAACTGGCTTATTTCAGCACAACCTTTCTGAAATATAAAGTAGAAGAACTCGATGGGATGCTGGCCTATTATGATAAAAATGAGCAGCTGATCTGTGTCTCTCCGGAAGGCTTGAAGAACAAGCATACCGTTCCTCACGAAATGATCCATGTATATGAAGACCTGATCAATGAGCTGCCTATGTATTATCATGACATGGTTTACTGGGGGATATACAAGGATTTGAAAAAGAAGATCCCAAAGCTCGACGATATCATTTCGAGCCATGCACACCTGCTGACGGGCTCGACGATCTATAACCGTGGTGGTTTGCATGACATCCTCTTTCTATTGAAGAGCTTTGACCTAGACATCCGCATGGGATACCCGCTGGGTACAGTATTCGGTTACGGCAAGGCGGATGAGTTTAAGGATTGCGAATATATCAGTAATTGAGCAAAGGAGTTGCTGAAGATGAAAAAACTGATCTGTCTGGTGCTGAGCCTGCTGATTCTTATGTCTGTATTCACTGCTTATGCACTGTCATATGATGAACTATTGCAGAAGGCTGAGGAGTATGCGGCTGTTGAAGATTATGAGAAGGCGTTCGCTTGCTATGACTTGGCAGTTAAGAGCGATCCAACAAATGCCACAGCATTTATTAAAGCCGGGATTCTCCATTTAGAAAGAGGAGAAGTATCAGCTGCGGGAGAGAGCATAGACCAAGCTCTGTCCATTGACGCCACATCGCCGGACGCTTGGCTGGCAAAATGCCGTCTTGATTTGGCTGCTGAGGATGTTGCTGCTTTTGATTCAGATGTGCTGTATGCAGAAATCTGCGGAGCGGATCTCTCAGAGTATGCTGCCGACATCGGGGATATGTATGCCAAGGCTGGATACGCAGAAAAGGCTGTAAGCTATTTTTCACAAATATCAGTTGACATACTGACTGATGGCCAGAAATCAAGCTATCGACGTGTTCTGATTTCCAGCGGTCAAAAGGAAAAGGTAGCTGCTCTTGGGCTGGATACTATTCAGATGCGCAACGAGAAACTGGATACAGCTTACAGCTCGGGAAAACTAATGTTGTCTGAAACAGGGGATGCAGTTATTAAACCCCAGGTATCCGATTTCGAAATATCAGAAGAGGCTAAGGCGGCTCTGAAGGAATCTTCCGATTTGGATGATATTGATGCCGCCCTCGTGGCAGCTCTCGATGAAACAGAGTTTATTCTCCTATCAAAATCTCCTGCTGGGAATTCCGGAATCATTTCCGCTGGAGGATCTGCCATAACTGTGTACAATGGGAAATATCATCTTCCTTATCCGTCCACCAAAGGTGTGTCGGACGAATACTCTAATTTGGTAAAGTTTAATTCATACTTTGGCTCAAGATTCCGTTCTCTCATTGGTGAAGAAGGAATTGTTTATTCGGCGGACGGGCGATACGCGGCAATATGCAACAAGAGAATTACCCTGATGAAGATGGATTTATTCTTAGATCCAATCCTGCTTGATCTCTCTACCGGAGAGCTTATTCTAACTGCAACATACCCCAATAAGCCTATGAAAGATGAAAATGCAGGCGCTGTAACATCAGCGATGTTCTCATCAGATAACAAGTACTTCTATTATATCCTGTATGGAAAATTCGGCGATGCGCGGATACGTCTGTATCGATATACTCTAAACACTGGAGAGACCGAGCTGTGTCTTGAATCTGAAAAGAATCTTTATTATCCGCATCTTGCCGAATTGGAAGACGGGAGCCTCCTGATGATAAATGATTGCTACAAGAATGGCGAGACCGAAGGCCTTGTAAAAGCATCTTGCAACAACGGTGTTTGGTCGCTTGAAGAAACAAAGCTGAAATTGGATCGAAATTACTGCTACGCGGGTAGATTGATGTATTCATCTAATTCTGATCTTGCATGCCTTCTGGAGAACACAGGAAGTTATTCTGTCACCTTCCAGCTTATTAACCCAAATTTGGGTTTCGAAGGTATTGACAAATTCTGGTGCGTGAAGAAAGACACCAATGAAATCGTAGCTCTTTCTTCTGAAGAGTTCCAGGCATCGATAGATAACGATGCAAAAGACAGAGGGAAAGAAACAACAGCCATGCTTTCACTCCTCTATCCGTATCAAACAATTCTCAATGCTGTTTTCTCTCCTGATGGGAACTACTTATTGCTAAACACGATGGGGAATTCAGTAGAAGGAAAAAGCAGAAATCTTTTCCTCGTCCGGTTGGAGGATATGGCCATTCAGAAGGTTTCGGGCTTGGATGCAGAGAAGATCATGGTCTCTTCACTAGGAATGAACTACCCTATGAATATCGAGTGGAATACAGATGAACTGATTATTGGAACCGACGATGGAATAAAGACATTTGAGTTTACTGCTGGAAAGTGAAAAAAAGGAGCCATAATGGACATTAAGCATTACAATGAGCTGGTTGAGCTGTCACAGGAGATATATGACCAGGCAACGGATCGACTCACCAACTACTGCGCCAACAAGTACTGCGGTGTCGGCAATGACACGACAGAGCAACAGATGGAAGATTACCTGTATGTTGCACTGGAAACCAGTGCTTACTTCCTTGGGAACGCTCTGGCGCTCTTGACCCCGGATTCCCAGGAAGCAGAGATTAAATCCTTCGAAGAGAAACTGCGTATGGTAATCTCATACGCAGCAAAAAAGATGGGTACCGACCAGAAACCAAACTGACGGAGTATATATGTATGAAGAAAAAGGATCTTGAAAGCCACTTAATCATCGACGATTTCACACCTTTTCTTACCGCGCTGAAGAAGGAACAGATCGTGAAAACAGATGATGAAGATCTCGGTGTGGATTACGCAGCTGAATATAAGAAGCAGACCGGCAGGGATCTCGAGACCGGTGAATATGTCACACAGTGACGGAGGATATCATGGCTACTGAAGAGGAAAAGCGCCTGCACCGATGCTGCTTTACCGGGCATCGTCCGGAAAAACTGAACGCTTCCGAAGAGGAAGTGAAGTATTGGCTGAAAACACAGATCGACCAGGCGATCGCTGATGGGTTCGTGACTTTTATCAGCGGATGCGCGATGGGCGTCGATATCTGGGCCGGGCAGATTGTATTAAAGAGGAAAGAACAGAATCCAGCGCTGCACCTGATTGCTGCTACGCCATGGCCAGGATTCGCC
>CACZNZ010000027.1 GCA_902782625.1 uncultured Lachnospiraceae bacterium
AAAAGCCAGTCCTCAGTTTCCTGAAGACCAGCTTCTCTGTAGTACATCTTATGCCACGTTCTTTCTCCTTCTCCGCTTCATCACGAGTCCTGTTCCCGCAAGGCCAGCGAGCATGATGCCGAAGAAATAAAGCATGTTGGTGCCGGGTCCGCCTGTGTTCGGGAGGGCTGCACCGGGTTCGTTCTTAACAGTGAAAGTCGCATTTTCAAACGAAACCATATTATCACTTGTCTTTTCAATCCACCCGGATTCGGCTTCCTCTTCAGGTGCAGATTCGGGTTCATCTCCCGGCTCAGCCCCGGGTTCTGCTTTCTGCCACTCAATCCAGGTAACAGTTCCTGCATCGATTCTGAAATACTGCGCTGTTGAACCTGTCAATACATATCCGGCCGGCGCGTCGATCTCTTTAAGTTCATAACAACCATGCTTTAAACCGGAAATGGTAATGGAACCGCTGGCATTACTTGTAAACGGAGAACCTGTTACCTCTTCTCCGGAAAAAGTACCGTTATTTGTCGGTACTGCCGGTTCATCAAGTTTTCGTAATGTAAACACCGCTCCAGGCAGTCTGATCTTTTCAGGGGAAAGATCTACCTTGAGTATCTCCAGCGAGACTTCGTTTTCCTCATAAGTATTCGTTATGTCCGCACTATTTAAAGATTGTTCAGTATTGAATGAAACCACGAACACCTCTTCCATGCTGGACTGCGGATGATCAACATGAACGATATAATATTCTTCATCACCCTCCGTAAAAGTCACCGTGTGGTCCTTATAGAAAAATCCTTCCGGATGGTCTGCAATGCTGAAGAAATAACACGGTATCTTCCAGCTTCCCTGCAGCTTATGTCCGTCAAGCATAGTGGACGTGCCGCCAACAACCGCAGAGATTGCGTCTCTTTCCCTTTTGTTCAGTGATTCCTGTGAAATAACAAGAGTCCCATGCTTGCCGTGTTCTCCGGTCAGACTGACAAGAATAACATCATTTTCATAAACCCTATAATTTTTATTGTTGTCAGGTGTAATCCTTTCATCAGTGACATTATTCAATTGCACTGACGGTGCAGTCACATTGAGGATATGATAAACATTGGGCGTCTCCCAATCCTGTCCGTCCAGTGTTGTCTGATTAAGCCATTCATACCCTGGTATATTACTATAGTTTTCCTCCTTTATTTCAAAATTCTTTGCATCTCCGTCGATATTGCTGACATGCCAGTGCCATACAAAACCATTTTCGCCGTCTCCGCTCTGTGTCCACTGGACAATCTCATCGTGATCGCCGGCATAAGTCGTATGCTCATGTTTATTCAGCGGAAGTGTATACTCTGTGGTTCCAATCTTGTATTTAAGCATGAGCTGAAAATCTTCCGGAATATGCGCCGCTGAAGCAATACCGTAGAATATCTTCTCAATATCAATCACAATCTTGTCCGGTCCGTCATTAATAAAGTAGCTGTTTGTAAAGCTTGCCTGCGCAGATGAGTTTTCTGCAGATACGTCATCAGATGTGACATGTACTGTCACACAGTCATGCTCCATATCAACGACCTGTGTATTTCCATCACCTCGGGCAATGAGTGTAGGCACAAGCCCTTTGTCCACAGCTGTTTCAGTAATAACGTAATCTCCCTCAGCCAGTCCGGTCAGTATTGCCCAGGCACCTTCTTCAGCATCAACTTCTGAGAGGGCTGCCTCAGATTCAGCCACTTTATACGAGACTGCAGTTCCCTGGAAGACGGTGATCTGTACATACTTCGATACAGGAGGCGTGACGCCCTGGGTGCTGACCACTGTAAAAATGTAATCACCATCCACCAGATCCCATTGGTCCTGTGTCGGATCCTGATATCCGTCTCCCGACTTGATTTTCACGATCTTTGTGAATTTTAGAGCACCGGGTTTGAACTGGTTCGTAAATTCTACATTTGTAACGCTATTCGCGGTAACAGTGCCTGTTATGAAAGGATCCGATGGTGCCTGTACCAGATTATCTGAATCAATTTCCTCAGCCTTTACAAACTTATATGCTGCATCAGGATTTTCTTCAATTTCATATGTGGTCCCGCCGGGAATATTGGTGATAGTCCAGGTTTCCCATGGATGTACATAGACCACAGCAGTGGCAGTCGTATAGTCTTGACTCTCCGTCATGACGTTGCCTTCATAGCCTTCGTCTACTTTTATACCATTAGTAAAATCTCCATCCACGCAGGCTTCCCTCTCATTACAGTAGTATGCGAAGGTGCCATCTTCGTTATTCTTATGATAGTACAGCGTACTTTCTTCATCACTGCCCTGAATACCATACCACGGAACATTCTGCTCATGCGGATTTCCCGGAATATTATAAAACGGTGCGTCCTCCGTGTTTGTGAGGGTTACGGTCAGCTGAAATACTTTCGCCTTAACTGCATCTGAAGTATCCTCATTTCCATCTTCATCCAAGATGTTTTTCTTAACTGTAAGCTCACCCCGAAGTACATTCTCTCCGGTAAGAGCAGAGATATCCTCTTCGTCATCAGAAATAGAGATCAGGATAGCCTTTTCCCTGCCACCAATAGTCTTATATTCCAGCTTCACATCACGGGGTTTCGGCTGAACATCTTCAGGCTGATCGTTCAGCAGCATAGGATGAAGGGGTTCCGATACAAAGTCAAACCGGTAATCCAGCGCTGGTTCTTTTATATTGTAATCGTGACCCTTTTCCAACACATAGTACAAAATGTTCGTATTGTTTTCGGCATCTTCTTCACTGGCGTATACAGGGATATACTTTGTATCTGTAAGATCCAAATTACGTTCAGCCGCCATTTCCGGCGTCAGCATAAGACCGAAGGGGATGTCCAAAGGTTTCTCCCAAATGCTGCCAACTTCAAACTCCCTTTCGTGCTCTGTACCTTCGTGTACTGTGACTGTCTGGGGCTCGTCTGCCCATACAAAACCGATATCATCGCTGGGATCTTCCGGATCCTCCCCGGCATCATACCCCAGTGTAACTGTGGAATATGGTGTCGTATCCGTGCCCTTTATAATTTCAAAATCTATGTTCTTAGAATCATCCAAGGGTTGTCCTGTTGTCGTATTGTAGAGGAAATTAACCAGCTCGTAGGGCCGACTGACATTCCACTTTTTGCGTACCTTGAAAACACTGTTATCCAGCCCCATGTTCAAATCCGGCGGTCCGAATGCTGTTACAGCTTCCGTTACTACCGTTTTAGTATAGGTACCATCCTGATTTTGTGAATATGTGGTCGTCGTTTTGGTTCCGGTAATCGGGTCGGTTACAACAACCGACACTCCCACAGTTACACCTTCCGGCAGACTGGCTACAGTCTCCCGGTGCGTCTTTTTATAGGTGATCTCATTATTGATTATTTCTCCAGTTGGCTTTTTACTGGGCGGATTAGTGGCCACCTCATACCGATGACCAGAGGGTCTGGTCGGATCGTCCAACTCAATAAAATGAGAATCCAATCCGGCCGCCTGTACCTGTTCCCATGTTCGTATTCCATTATTAAGATCCGCCACCCAATCGTAAGCGTCCTGACTAGGCCAGACTGTAAAGCTTACTTTGTAAGTTACGCCATCTTCCAATAACCCCAGAGTACTCAGATCCCAATGCACTCCGGCTGTTTCTCCTTCCGGTGCCTGACCCTCCGGGTAGTATACAGCGTGCGGCGGAGGTGTCGTATCCTCTTCTGTCCATGGCTGTTCTGCAGTCCCATATCGGCCGCCGGATCTTGTATAAGTGAAGCCTGTAGCGCTGTCACCAACGCCGGTAATACCAACTCTTGTCAGGCTGGTAATATTATCCGTTACCTCGACATCCGTGATGCCGACGTATTCATTGATAGAATTTAGAATACTTGCCAGCGCATTCTTAAGATCACTGGTAGTGTCAACAGGGAAAAATGTTTTTCCTTCCTGAGATTCAGTTTGCGGCGTATTATATGCATATCTGGTCAGGTTATGAAGAAACTCCACTCCACCTTCAGATCCATAATAACTGACATATGGTTGTTGAGGCGGATTCTGTTGTGCAGGCGGTGGATTATATGCATAAATCGTATATAATACTAATCCGGCATTGACAATCGCCCGGGCTTCGTCTTTGGCAGCTTCTCTTGACAGGAAATAACTGTACCAGTATCTATATCCTCTTGTTTGTCCTCCATTCTCACCCGCGCCATGGAAGCTGGTATACTGTGAAGGTTCGCCATCTGTAAAGAAAATAACATAAGTAGGTTCTTTCTCAGATTGCTTATCAGCCGCAAGCTCAAGTGCTTTATTCAGACCGTCTTCCCAATCAGTACCGGTGTGCATATTATTTGCTGTCAGCGTGTCTACCTGACTGCTGAAACCATCATTTCCGTCATAAGTCGTATACCATTGACGATTAGTTACAACACCCCCATCAAAGCTAACCATCGATATTTCTATCGTATTGCTATCTCTGCCGGGAGCAGAGTTAACATTCAGCAGCTTCCTGGCGAATGATGCAACTTCATCTTTGGTGTCTTCCAGTCTGGTATTACCGGTATTTGTAGTATGACTAACCATACTTGAAGATGTATCGACTACAAAAACAACATTTGCCTTGGAATTTGCACTGGTGTTTTTTCCATTTCCAGTCACGCTAAGGGACAAAGTATATGTGCCATCCTCATTTTTTACCAGCGTTTTTTTGAATACCGGATCATTGACATTAAGGCTGTCATTCCCAGCGCCGCCTGATGATCCTTGTGACGTATTCGGTTCCGGATCCAGTATTACATATACATCCTTATCAGTATCTGAGCGGGAATAAAGCGTCCTGCCTCCGTCA
>CACZNZ010000028.1 GCA_902782625.1 uncultured Lachnospiraceae bacterium
CGTTCTTTTGTTGGTTCTGGTAATCCCGGCTCTCGTGGATAGTATCATTGCCATAGCCGAAGCCATTCCCGGTGTTCTGGAAAAAGTTGATGCAGCTGTCTTAAAATACACTGCGGACAATCCGAGTGTGGGGGAATATCTTGATAATGCACTGGATACATGGAAAGTGAGCGGGCCGGAATGGCTCAAAACCCATGTTCTGCCTTACCTCACCGATGCTCTTGGCGGAGTTGCTGGCGCCTTCGGTTCAATCCTCGGGCTGCTATACAACCTCCTGATTGGAATATTTGTCTGCATTTATCTTCTCCTTAGTAAAGATACCTTTACCCGTCAGGGGAAAATGCTGACATATGCCATATTTAAGAGAGATTCTGCCGAAGTAGTACTGGACGAGTTTCGCTTTATCGACAAAACCTTCAAAGGCTTTTTCGGTGGAAAGATCCTGGACAGTGCGATAATAGGTCTGATCTGTTATGTATTCTGTCTCATTTTACATCTGACCATGGGGATGCATAATGTAGTGCTGATCGCAGTAATCATCGGTGTAACCAATATTATTCCGTTTTTCGGGCCCTACATCGGAGCCATTCCATGTGCTCTGATCATTCTGATAGACAACCCCGTCTGCTGTCTGTTATTTATCATCTTCATTATTCTTTTACAGACATTTGATGGAAATATACTTGGACCGTTGCTTCTTTCTGGGAGTGTTGGTCTAAGCGGCTTCTGGGTTCTGTTCTCCATCACGTTATTTGGCGGAATATTTGGTATCGTTGGTATCATCGTAGGCGTTCCACTGTTTGCGGTAATCTATGATCTGATCCGTCGTTGGGTCTTTATGATGTTGAAACGGCATAAAATCAGTGAATATTTGCCCGAAGAGTCTCCAGCAGAAACACCGGAGACCCCGGAGGTGCAGGAGGATACTAAATGATAGTCACCTGTATTAACGAAAATAGAAGAAATATGCAACGATCATTCTTTTCTGTTTGTATATTTATGCTGATTCTGTTTATCTTCCCTTCCGTTGTACATGCGGATGATACACCGGAGACTGTTCGTGTGGGCTACTACGAGAACGAAGTCTTTCAGGAAGGTGCGAAAAAAGGGGCGGTAAAGACCGGTTATGCCTATGAATACTACCGTAAGCTTTCGGAATATACGGGCTGGAAGTACGAATATGTATACGGTGGTTTCGGAGATCTCTATCAGAAACTCCTTGATGGAGAGATAGACCTTCTGGCAGGTCTTGCCTGGAGAGAAGACCGTGACGGGCTGATCGGTTTTCCGGATGCAGTCATGGGCAGCGAATCCTATTATCTTGTCAAACATGATGAGGATACGCACTTTACTGCTGACGCTGCAAGCCTGAATGGCAGCAGAATCGGGGTGCTTGACAGTGTGATGGTGGATGTTTTGGAGAAATATCTGAAAACCCATTCTGTCAAGGCAGAAGTAATTACTTATCCTGATTATGTACAACTGTTCAGGGCATTTGATGATCATATCATAGACATACTTGCTGCGGAAAGTGACGGTGCCCACGGAAGAGAACATTCGGAAGTGCTGACCGGTTTCGGTACGTCAGACTATTACCTGTGTGTCAATATCCATCGGCCCGACCTTTTGAAAGAACTGAACAAGGCTCAGGCACTCCTTGCGTCAGAGGAGCCGAATTACAGGAATAATCTTAGTGCCAAGTATTATGCAGGCAGCGTGATGGCCCGCGCATTTTCCCAGGCTGAACGGGAATGGATAGGCACCCATAATACACTCCATGTGGGTTATCTTGAAAATTACCTGCCATACAGCGACACGGATAAACAGGGTAAGGTAACCGGCATTGTCAAGGATATTATCCCTGCTATCCTGGATACGCTTGGAATGCAGGACATTACTGTTTCTTACAGTGGTTACAGAAGTTATGATGATATGATTGCTGCCATCAGCACAGGAGATATTGATGTAGCCTTTCCTGTAGGCGGAGGTTTGTATTACTCTGAAGAGAACAATATTTATCTGTCAAATCCTGTTTCTTCGTCACCGGCGGAATTGGTATATAAAGGTACGTTCACTGAAGAAACGACGGCTCATTTTGCTGTCAATGAAAACAATCGCATGCAATACTATTTTGTTCGAACGAATTATCCTGATGCGGAGATTACTTTCTATCCTTCCAGTGAAGACTGCCTTACCGCCGTACTTGCCGGTAAAGCGGGATGTGTGACGCTAAATGGTCTGCGGGCAAACGATATCCTGCGGAACAGGAAGTTTGAAAACCTGTCTCTTCGACAGACTAGCTACGATGACGAACGCTGTTTTGGAGTCGAGATTGGCAATGAGGGACTGCTTAAGCTTCTGAACCGTGGTATCAATGTATTAGGCAGCGATTATGCGCAGAACATTTCTTATCGTTACACTGCAGGTTTATACTCCTACAACTTTATGGATATGCTGATGGATCATATGGCCTTTGTCGGATCCGTTCTTCTTGTTCTAGCAATGATTGCAGTTGCTCTTCTTGTTCGCGATATGAAGCGCACAAAAAAAGAGGTCGAGGAAAAAGAATCCGCACGGCTGGAGTTGGAGGAAAAGAACAATGAGCTTGCTGAAAGTCAGAAAGCGCTTTCCAACGCCCTGATTGCTGCCGAGCATGCCAACCGCGCAAAAACAGCTTTCCTCAACAACATGTCTCATGATATCCGCACGCCAATGAATGCCATCGTAGGATTTACAGCGCTGGCCGCTTCTCATGTTGACAATAAGGAACAGGTGCAGGATTACCTTGGTAAAATCTCTGTTTCCAGTCAGCACCTTCTGTCACTCATCAATGACGTTCTGGATATGAGTCGCATTGAAAGTGGCAAAGTCACCATTGAGGAGACCGATGTGCACCTTCCGGATGTAATCCATGATCTGCGCACGATCATCCAGCCTAATATTTCATCGAAACAGCTTGAACTGTTTATCGACACACTGGATGTAAGACACGAGGATATTATAACGGATAAGCTTCGGTTGAATCAGATACTTTTAAACATCCTGTCTAACGCAATCAAATTTACTTCTGCGGGCGGGACGATCAGTTTCCGGGTAATCGAAAAGCCTTCGCCATCCGCAAACATCGCTAATTTTGAGTTCCGTATCAAGGACAACGGCATCGGCATGAGCGAGGAGTTCCAGAAAACGATCTTCGAAGCTTTCACTCGTGAAAAGACCAGTACGGTCAGCGGTATTCAGGGAACCGGTCTTGGCATGGCCATCACGAAAAACATCGTCGATATGATGGGCGGCAGTATCACCGTACAATCGGCTGTCAATAAAGGAAGTGAGTTTATCGTAGATCTTCCTTGCAAGATCGGCAGCGGTTCTACCAGGTTTGAGCCGTTGCCTGAATTACAGGGCCTTCGTGCTCTGGTAGCGGACGACGATACCAACACCTGTCTGTCTGTTTGTTCCATGCTGAGGGAAATCGGGATGCGTCCCGACTGGACGAACTACGGTAAAGAGGCTGTCATCCGTGCCAGGGAGGCCCTGGAACAGGCAGATGAATTCCGGGTCTACATTATAGACTGGCTCATGCCGGATCTGAATGGTATTGAGACAGTGCGAAGGATCCGTAAAGTCATAGGCGACAGCGTGCCCATTATCATCCTGACGGCATATGACTGGGCAGACATCGAAGAAGAAGCAAGAAACGCCGGCGTAACGGCTTTCTGCTCTAAACCGCTGTTTATGTCCGAACTCAGAAGTGTGCTGGCGAAGCCGTTTATATCCTCTTCCGGAACACAGACCGAGGAAGATGAATCACAGACAGCAGCGGATTTCTCCGGGAAACGTGTACTTCTTGCGGAAGATAATGAGATGAATCAGATGATTGCTGAGGCCATTCTCGAGAAGGCAGGACTGACCATCGATATTGTCTGCGACGGTCAGGAAGCTGTCGATAAGATGAAAGCTGTTCCTGCCGGATATTACGACATCATTTTGATGGATGTCCAGATGCCAAGGGTAGACGGCTATGAAGCAACGAGACAGATTCGCGCCATGGACGATAAGGAGAAGGCGAACATCCCCATCGTCGCGGTTACAGCCAACGCTTTTGAGGAAGACCGGAAGATTGCTATGGAAGCAGGGATGAATGGACATCTTGCGAAGCCCTATGATATCCCTGCCATAATGGATACATTGAAAAGACTGTTATCATAGAAACCGCATGGTTTCATGAATATGGCTGCTGAAAAAGAGGGACTGATCCACTTTGGATTAGTCCCTCTTTTCTGATTTACCTGACTACTATCGTGAATGCCATGCGAAATGTTATAAACTCTTTCCCAGCTGATAGGCTTCCTGCGAATATCTGCTACGTTTTGTCACCTCTGTCTGCGTTGCAGACCAGTCAGTGTTTCCAAAGGACACCGAATCCTCTGCGGATGAGAGCATAAGCATCAGCACGATTCCGATCATCACCGACGCCATGATGGTAACAACGGGGATGAGCGGATTCTTTCTAGTATTCGCTTTTGGCGCAGCAGCCCGAATGATTCCTGCTGTCTGGCTTCCGATAAAAGCCCAAAATAACAGCATCAGCAGGTTTTCAAGGAATACCAGCCATCCGGCCTTCTCATAGTCCAGGAAGGCGAATGGAACACGAAACAACAGGTAGTTTGGTATACCATTTCGCAGGA
>CACZNZ010000029.1 GCA_902782625.1 uncultured Lachnospiraceae bacterium
GTCAAGCACATCGGCAGGATCGGCGCTGCGGCAGATGCAACCATTCATTATTATCGGCCGGTACATGTGGGACAGACAATCAGGACGGTTCTCCAAGTCAGAAAATCGGGGAAGAAACTTGGAATTTTTCTTGTTGAGGCCAGGGATGAAGAGGGAAAACTGCTCGCGGATTCTCTGTTTACTGTGGCGTTTCTTGATGTCTGAAATAGTCCTCTGAAAGGATTCGACAATGGCTGAGAAAGTGGATCAGAAAAAGCGTGATATTGGGAACAAAGCCAGGATGCTGTTTATCTATCGGTATCTGACGGAACATACTGATGAAGATCACCCTGCATCTACAAATGAGTTGATAGAACAGATCAGTTCTAAACATAGTATTGAAGTAGACCGGACAACCATCGGGGATGATATCAATTCCCTGATAAATGCAGGGTATGACATCGAAAGAATTCGTTCACGTCCGAATAAGTACTATTATGACGGGCGGGTGTTCGAAACAGCAGAGCTGAAGGTGCTTGTGGACGCTGTTTCCTCTTCAAAGTTCATTACCGAAAAAAGCAGCAAAGCCCTGATTGATAAGATCTTGACACTGGCTTCCGAGCACGACCGCGCGGAACTTCGCCGGAACATTACGGTAGAAGGACGTGTGAAATCCGATAATGAGAAGGGCTATTATATTGTAGACGCGGTTAATGAAGCAATCGAGAATAAGAAAGTCATATCCTTCAAGTATGCCGATTATACTGCTGCCAAAGAGAAAATAGCCCGCAATTGCGGAGAGACATACTACGTTTCACCCTATGCTTTAGTCTGGGACGGTGATTATTATTATCTCGTCGGCTGGTGTAAGAACAGAGATGATATGAGACATTTCCGCCTGGACCGTATTATGCAGACGCCGATGATCTGTGAGAAGGAAGCGTGGACAGCGGAGCCGGAAGGATTCAATCTTTCCGAGTATATCCGCCATGTTTTCAGAATGTATGGCTCAGGGGATCCGGTGGAGGTCGATCTCTTATGTGACAGAGCAACAATGAAATCAGTCATCGATCAGTTTGGGATGGATGTAGAGACGGAGCAGGTGGATGAAATGACCTTTACAGCACATGTCAGCGTCTGTCCGTCACCGACCTTCTACCGATGGGTTTTCAGTTGGAGCGATAAAATGAAGATCCTTGGACCGGATCGCGTTGTTAATGAGTATCGCGAAATGCTGAGGAAAGCGCTGGAACACAACTGATCTGACGGGGGCGAAACAATTCTATCTGCAATAAAACAGTAAAGCGGAGCTGATTCGTGGGAAAATTTCCACGAATCAGCTCCGCTCTTAAATTTCGTCTTGCATTATTTTCAGATCTGTGTATAATACAATCTATCAGAAACAACTTGTTACAGAAAACCTTCTGGAGGCATTTATGAGATCAAAAAGTCCGGAGCTGATGGATAAAATCAAGACTGTTGTTGATCAGTACTATTCTGATAATTCAGCTTTCCCCTCGATGGGTGACATATCAAATGAGCTTGGAATTTCCAGAACAACTGCATATCGGTACCTGATAGCCATGGACGAGCAGGGAATGCTGGAATATAACGGAACCGGCAGGAAAATAGTAACAAGGAAAGTACGAAAGGCACCGACGGGTGTAGCGCTGGCACCGATCTTAGGATCGATTCCCTGCGGCACCCCAGAAGAAGAGGAAGAAAACGCGGAGCTATATGTTCGTCTTCCTGTGTCCCTTTTCGGGAGAGGCGAATTCTTTATACTGAGAGCCTCCGGAGATTCCATGACAGATGCCAGAATTGAAGATGGAGACCTGGTGGTGATCAAGAGACAAACCACAGCAGAGGTGGGAGATATTGTTGCCGCTCTGGATGAAAACGGCAGCAGCACCCTGAAAAAGTACGGAGGAATTGATGAGGAAACCCACGCCGCTATTCTTCTGTACCAGAATCAGGAAAGATATCCCGGGAAGCGGATTCTTGTTAAGGAACTGACTGTTCAGGGAGTGGCAAAAAAAGTTCTTGTAGACCTGTGATTTCAGGCGCAGAGTTTTGATGGGAAGGAGGAGATGAATTGTGAAGCGTTATGACGTCAGATGCCCGGTCTGCGGCGCAGTGAACA
>CACZNZ010000030.1 GCA_902782625.1 uncultured Lachnospiraceae bacterium
AATAAACCATCTCCGGAACAAATCGAACGGCAGAATCAGAGAATAAAAGAAAAAAAGTGTAGAAGGAAATTAAGAGCATATTTCGATGTAAATGATTATTTCGTTACATTGACGTACAAGAAAGAAGAACGTCCGCCGAATATGGATCAGGCCAAGAGAGATATTGGAAGGTTCATCAGAAAGCTGCGTGCAGAGTATAAGAAGCGCGGGCAGGATCTGCGGTGGATCAGGAACATCGAATGTGGAACAAAAGGAGCATGGCATGTGCATCTTGTAGTGAATCGAATCCAGGACGCGGATCTGCTGATCAGAAAAGCGTGGATGCATGGAAAAGTCACGCATCAGCTATTGTATGAAAAAGGTGAGTTTCGGGAACTGGCCGCATACATAACAAAGTCACCGAGAACAGACAATAGACTTCGTGAAAGTAACTATTCATGTTCTCGCAATATGCCTGTGCCGGAGCCGGAGAAGAAGCTGATCAGGTGGAAGACATGGAGAAGCATACGAATCCCGGAAGGATATTATCTGGAAAAAGCATCACTGCATGAAGGAATCAATCCGGTGACGGGATATCCGCACCGGTCATATACGTTGATTAAGAAGAGGGAATAAATGACGCAGGTAGGTATATATATCGAAACGAATAATCAGATCCAGAGAAAGCAGCTGCACAGGTACGGATATGTCATGGAATCCGAGTATCAGGGCAAACCGATCACGGTAGAAGGTTTCGGAGAGGTGGAAGAAACATTTCATGGAACGGTCCTGACAGCATTAAATGCAGCGGTTCAGAGATTGATGGGAAAATGCGAGCTGTTTATCTACGCAAGAGATCCATATATTATGCAGGCGCTTGTAAATCAAGTACCGGAGTGGAAGTCGGCAGGATGGATCAGGGCGAATGGCGAACCGGTAAAGCATGCGGAAATATGGAAAAAGATCACAGATCAGCTGGATGTGCTTCGGATCACAGAGATCGGGACAGATACGGAGCGTCATGCATATAGCAGCTGGTTACAAGGAGAGATCAAAAAGCAAATAATGAAGGAGGAAGAACTGAATGTTATTAGATGACTCGTTACTTACCACACTGCATATATCGGATATCGATCCGCATCCAGACAATCCACGAAAGGATCTGGGGGATCTGGAAGAACTGAAGGAGTCGATAAAAAAGAATGGAATTATGCAGAATTTGACGGTAATTCCGGTGGATGAAGAGAATCCGGTCAAATACATCTGTCTGATCGGGCATAGAAGACTTGCTGCGGCAAAGGCAGCGGGATTGTATCAGGTACCGGCGAGGGTTGTGTTTGGATTATCGCATAAGGATCAGGTGGGCATAATGCTGGAAGAAAACATGCAGCGAAACGATTTGACGATCGTGGAGCAGGCACAGGGGTTCCAGATGATGCTGGATCTGGGAGAAACAGAAGAAACGATAGCAGAAAAAACAGGATTTTCAAGGACAACAGTACACCATCGTCTTCAGTTGGCGAAGCTGGATCAGAAGGAGTTGAAGCGCAGGCAGGATGACGAAGGATTCCAGTTGACGCTGAAGGATCTGTATGCACTTGAAAAGATAAAAGACGTAAATAAACGGAATGAGATTTTAAAAACGGCATTCAGCTCAAATGAGATCCGGAGGCAGGCAGAAAATGCGGAGCGCGATGAAAAGAGGGAGCTGACGGCAGCGGCCATCATTAAACAGCTGCCGATCGAGGCAAAACCGATTCCAAAATCAGAACCAAACTGGAAATGGTCAGGGAAGTATGACATTCTCGTTGAAATCGTCCTGGATAATCCACAGAAAGAAATTGCGCTGGATCTGGAAGACGGAGAGGTACCGCGATACGCAATCACATATGGATCACTGTATATCGTGGTACCGAAGCGCAAAAGCGCGAAAGAAACAGAAATAGATGAACGGGAAAAAGAACTGAAGCGCAGAAAGAAAGCGTTTAAAGAACTATGCCAAAAGTACGATGAGGACAGAAGACTCTTCATGGATGGAAT